>JADHTX010000202.1 GCA_016784875.1 Methylobacter sp. | reverse complement strand
GGTCCTTTTGCACCCCCGTATTAATTTGACGATTTTATTGTCGCTCGGATTTTGCTCACCCGTTGGATTATGACGCAAGTGTTTGTCTTTGCAGTCGTAATCCAACCTATTCATTAAACCAGCATCAGTTCCTGCAAAACCTTAATCTCATCCCTGATCTTCGCAGCCTGTTCAAACTCAAGATTTTTCGCATGCTGATACATTGCATCTTCCAGTTGCTTTAGTTTCTTGCCCGCCTGCTTGGGGGTCATGGAGGCCTTGTAATCGGCTGGAAATTCCGCCACTTTACTTAGCAATTTATTGGCGTTGGTTAGCCCTGAACCGGGTATCGATACTTGCAAAATATCGGTTACCGACTTAAAAATGGTCTTCGGTTCAATATCGTGCTCAATGTTAAACTTGTGCTGCTTTTCACGACGACGGTCGGTTTCATCTATTGCCTGCTGCATCGATTTGGTGATTTTATCGCCGTATAAAATTGCTTTGCCGTTTACATTTCTCGCTGCCCGACCGATGGTCTGCACTAGCGACACGACTGAACGTAAAAAGCCTTCCTTGTCGGCATCCAATATCGCAACCAATGACACTTCCGGTATATCAAGTCCTTCGCGTAACAGATTGATCCCCACCAGCACATCGAACTGCCCCAGCCGCAAATCGCGGATGATCTCGACCCGTTCCACAGTATCGATATCGGAATGCAGGTAACGCACCCGCACCCCATGTTCCGCCAGATATTCAGTCAAATCTTCGGACATTCTTTTGGTCAACGTGGTCACCAGAACACGTTCTTTTACCACAACGCGCTTGTTGATTTCCGATAACAAATCATCGACCTGAGTGCTTGCAGGCCGCACTTCTACGACCGGATCAAGTAAGCCGGTCGGCCTGACCACCTGTTCGGCAAACACGCCGGAATGTTCTCTTTCGTAGGGGCCGGGCGTTGCCGACACATAAATCCGTTGCGGAGATTTCAACTCAAACTCATCAAACATCAACGGGCGGTTATCCAGCGCAGAAGGCAGCCTAAAACCGTATTCAACCAGCGTTTCCTTGCGCGATCTATCCCCCTTGTACATCGCACCGATCTGCGGTACCGCGACATGACTCTCATCGATAATCACCAGCGCATTGTCACTTAAATAATCGAACATGGTAGGCGGCGATTCACCTGCATTTCTGCCGGACAGATAGCGGGAATAGTTTTCAATGCCGGAGCAATAGCCGACTTCCAAAATCATCTCAATATCGAATAGCGTCCGTTGCTCAAGTCGCTGTGCTTCGACCAGTTTATTCAAGGCGCGCAATTGTTCCAGACGTTCTTTGAGTTCAATCTTGATGGCTTCAACCGCTTCCAACAATTGTTCTCTCGGCGTCACATAATGGCTCTTCGGATAAATCGTATATCGTGCCAGTCGCCGGATGATTTCGCCGGTCAGCGGGTCGAATAACGACAAGCGTTCCACTTCATCATCGAACAACTCTATTCTTAACGCTTCACTGTCCGACTCGGCAGGGTAAACATCGATCACCTCGCCGCGCACTCGGTAGGTCGCACGGCGCAAGTCGAGATCATTGCGCGTGTATTGCATTTCCGCCAGCCGCCGCAGGATGTCTCGCTGATTAATCATGTCGCCTTTGACCAGATGCAATACCATCTTGAAATACGATTCCGGCTCTCCCAAGCCGTAAATCGCAGAAACCGTGGCGACGACGATGGTGTCTTCCCGTTCGATTAAGGCCTTGGTCGCCGATAAGCGCATCTGCTCGATATGTTCGTTAATCGCCGCATCTTTATCGATAAAGGTATCGGATGCCGGAACATACGCTTCCGGCTGGTAATAGTCGTAATACGAAACGAAATATTCGACGCTGTTTTCCGGAAAAAACTCCTTCATCTCGCCGTAGAGTTGCGCTGCCAGGGTTTTATTAGGCGCCATAATCATCGCCGGACGCTGAACCTGATTAATCACATTGGCGATAGTGAAGGTTTTGCCGGAACCGGTCACGCCCAGCAAAGTCTGGTGTACTTCGCCGTCATTCAAGCCCTCGACCAACGCTTGTATCGCGGTAGGCTGGTCACCGGCTGGCTGGAAACGGCTGTGGATTTTAAACTGCTTTTTCACTTGGATTTCTCAATAAATACAACGGCTTTATTGTACCCATAATGGGCAGAGCTCAACATAATGACCGTCTGTAGGAAGTAGGCCATACCCGCGATATTCAGACGGTTGCAGCGTCTTCATCGCGGACATGGCCCACTTCTACAGGGCGGTGACGGCAGAGCATAGGAGCGATGTCAATAATTTAATCTATGAATGTTAATAAGCCATTATACATAATGTATAATCTCCTACATCTTTGACATTGATTTAACACGGGGAAACATGAGCATCAAACTTTCTAACAGAGTTCAGGCAGTTAAACCATCACCGACTTTGGCGATTACTGCCAGAGCCGCTCAAATGCGTGCTGCGGGTAAAGACATTATTGGCCTGGGCGCAGGCGAGCCGGACTTTGATACCCCGGATCATATCAAAGCTGCGGCGGTTAAAGCTATCGATAGCGGCTTCACCAAATACACCGCAGTCGACGGCATAGCCAGCCTGAAAAAAGCCATTATCGCCAAGTACAAAAACGATAACGGCCTGGATTACTCACCCAAGCAAATTTTGGTGTCCTGCGGCGGCAAGCAAAGCTCGTACAACTTGTGTCAGGCCCTGCTTAACCACGGCGACGAGGTGATTATCCCTGCTCCATTCTGGGTTTCCTATCCCGACATGGTGTTATTGGCCGATGGCGTACCGGTCATTATCGAAACCACCCAAGCGCAAAATTTTAAAATATCGCCTGAACAACTGCGTAAAGCCATTACCGATAAAACCCGGCTGATCTTTATCAACAGTCCATCTAACCCGTCAGGCGTTGCTTATAGCCTGGAAGAACTTAAAGCACTGGGCGAAGTACTTAAGGATTTCCCCAGCATCATCATCGCCACCGATGATATGTACGAACACATCCTATGGAAGAAAGGCACGTTCGTTAATATTTTAAATGCACTTCCTGATCTGTATAACCGCACAGTAGTCATGAACGGCGTATCCAAAGCCTATTCTATGACCGGCTGGCGTATCGGCTATGCCGCAGGCCCAGCGGATTTAATTGAGGCGATGTGCACTATCCAGTCGCAAAGCACATCGAACCCGACGTCGATCTCGCAACATGCCGCCGAAGCCGCGTTAACCGGCGATCAAAGCTTTATCGACAACATGTGCGTTGAATTCAAAAAGCGCCACGATTATGTCGTTGCCGAACTGAACAGCATAGACGGCGTTGATTGCCTCGAAACCGACGGCACGTTTTACGTGTTCCCTAACGTGGAAAAACTGATTGCCAGACTGGATAATATTAATGACGATCTCGGTTTTTCCGAATATTTAATTGAGGAAGCGGGCGTTGCGCTGGTGCCGGGTTCTGCATTCGGCACCCCTGGGCATATCAGAATTTCGATAGCCACCAGCATGGCTAATTTGCAAAATGCTTTGGAGCGGATTAAGAAGGCGATTTAGTTTTTGTTGGAAAAAGCAATTTAGTTGGATGAGTACGACTGCAAAGACGGATATTTGCTCCTGCCGAACCCACATCCCTGTGGGTTCGGCAGGAAATAGAGGCAAGAGGCGCGAGCCGAAACCAATCGTCAATGTAATGGGCTTCGCATTGCGAAAAGTTTAGCTGTCCTACTTAACTCCATCTAAACCAATATACTCAGGGAATCGCTAATGCCTACGACTGCCCCAGCCAGCCGTCCATTCTTTCGTTTATTCCCCGACAAAAAGTATAAATCCTAGCAAGCAATGACTTGACGCGATTTCGAAAACTCTGCATATTTCACTATACAAAAAGCGCTTTGCTAAAATGCACACACTATCGTCTCTGAGGGTTACTCGGCGCCCGTCTCCAGTACAAGCAGAAAAATGCGCGCACCACACACGGAATTTAAAAATTCATTGTGCTAAAAAGATAACTATTTTGACAGGTAAAAATACTGAGTTGACGACATATGGCTGATAAAAAACATGAGGATATACCCATCGAATCTATTGATGTCTTTCCATGGAATGACCATTTCAATACGGGAATACCTGAGGTTGATGAACAACACCAAAGACTGGTTCAGTTATTGAATAGCTTAGCCACTCACATGGCTTTCCAATCCGACACTCAGACGCTAGACATCGTTTTCAAAGAACTTACCGACTATACCGTTTACCATTTCCTGACTGAAGAAGCCATTTGGCATGAGTACCTTCCGGAAAGCGACCTGGAAACAAATCATAAAGAAGAGCATAACGGTTTTATATCAACCGTTCTTAGCCTAAAAGCAAAAAAAAACGCCCATTCAGTAGATAGCATGATAAATGAACTCCTTTCATTTCTCGTTCGCTGGTTAGCCTCTCATATCCTGGAAAACGACAAATATATGGCCTTGGTGGTGCTAGCCATACAATCCGGCCTATCGCAGGAACAGGCAGAGCTGCAAGCAAATGATCAAATGCGTAGTGGGATGAAATTACTGATAGACATGTTACTCTCGACCTACAGCAGCCTTGCCACTAACACCATACAGCTGATGAAAGAAGCGGCCAAACGCAAACAAACCGAACAGCAGCTGCGCATATCCGCCGAACAGCTTGAACAGACAGTACAGTCTCTTGACAAGGCAAATAAAAGTCTAAAACAACAATATATTGATTCCATCAAGACATTCGCACATATTATTGAAATGCGCCCCGGCATTAAGAGCGGACAGTCAAAATATATCATCGAAAAAGCCGCTCTAACCGCACGTGAAATGGGCTTGAATGCAGAAGAGAAGAAAAATATTCTTTATGCCGGATTACTGATGCAAATCGGCAAGATGAGCTTGCCGGACACCCTGCTGGAAAAGTCTTTTCATTCGATTCCTCTTGCCGATAAACAACGCTATTTAAAACATGCAGTAGAAGGCGAGGCTTTATTAAATGGGTTGACCCAATTAAAGGGCGCTTCTGTTTTAATCCGGCATCAATACGAACGATATGACGGCTCAGGCCTGCCCGATGGCTTGGCTAGACAAAAAATCCCCATAGGATCGCGTATTCTCAGTATTGTCAGCGATTATATCGCGTATCTTGAAGGGACAATGACAGGGGATGTCATGTCCGTGAGTGCCGCAATCAGTCAATTAATCAGTCGGAAAGAAAACTATTATGACCCGGCTATTGTCGATGCTTTCATTAAAATACTCAAAGAAGACATAACCGTTGAAATGGAAGAGGATCTTCCTGTCATTAAAAAATCATGGAAGAACAGTAGACTCGCCAGTAATTCGCAAAAAGCCACAGTAGACCGCCCTGTTCTTGAAATTTCCTGGATCCAACTAAAACCAGGCATGGAAATAGAGAGCATTTATTTTGATAATAAGCCTTACATTAAAAATTGCATTGCGGATCAAAGACTAATTAGCTCCATTACGGAATTAAGAGAAAATACAGGTAGCAATCCTGTCGTTAAAATTCGTATGGGAGCAAAATGATTGTTGCTCAATACTCATAACTTAATTATCAAATTTTGCAATCATGCATATAATCGGACAATTTAATCAACCTCAAGCGGAACTTGGCTTTCGAAACTAAGATAGACGAGGGGCATGCATTCTAATCATGGTATCGATTACATTAAGCGGCAATATCTCGCTCATTAGAGTATCACCTAAAAAGTTGTAATCCCTCCTACCTTTCGGCAGCGATAATAAAGCCCCTCCGTGAGATTCCAAATATACTGAAACTTAAAGTAACATACTTACCACATTGTTAAGTTTTTTGAAAAAAGTGAATTTTAAAAATCCCACCATGATCGATTAGTTAACCGAATGGCTGTTACGATCCGTTTTGTTAGCGGAGTTTATTTTGAATAAAGCTATTGAATACAACAAATACGACTAAATGATGTTCTTTATTACAAAGAAAAGAGCTAGCTATGATGAATAAAACGATAAAGCACTTAAAAATAAAAAACTTCCAAGGCCGTTAAACCTTGGAAGCTTCCCAGTCTATAATTAATTAACTCAGCTAAGGAGGTCATTCGCATGACAATTGTCCGACTTTGCCTCGTTTACGGTTCAGGTTAACATTGCTGGCAGTTGCCGCTGCTGCGAACATCATTGATGAAATAATAAATTCACCAGAAATAAAGCCCAGTAGACCGGTTAAAAACATCGTCCCAATTATAATATCTTTGTATAAGTCGCTCATGATTAAGTTCTCGTAATAAAGTTGAAAGAATTTTTAAACTACGAGTTAACTATACTGAAGATGTTAATTGTTAACAATAATACTAGAAATATATAGATTGTTTCCTCAATTGATACATTAAATTCATAAGCCATTCATATAATCCATATAAAAATTTAGCATCATTTTTGTCATTTGACACAAGCCGTAGTGGGTTAAATCTGTAATTAAGCATGAATATCCAAGCCAAACTCGACCTTGTTAATCAGCAATCCAATAACTGTATCATGCAGGGTCTCTAATTTCGAAAAGCAAATTGTTTTTCGTATGAGCCGCTTAATCCACGTTCTGAAATTCAGATTCTTGCGTTCAATTTTTTGGGTATTACGCTTGCCTACCTGATGCTTATCGGCTTCAAGGTGACGCTCATAAGCGCCCCAAT
>JADHTX010000201.1 GCA_016784875.1 Methylobacter sp. | reverse complement strand
CGTGGTATCGAAATACAAAATCAACGCTTCTTTGGTTTTGGGGTCTATGCCGTTTGCATAACCGGCTTCGACCATTAGTTGCCGTGCGTCAGAGATTTTTTTACGCAAAACATTACCATCCACACTATCGTAAACATAAGAATTAATACCCGACTTCTCATCAACGCCGTAAATGCCGGGCGGTAAAACTCCTTGTGCCGCTACGCCGCGCCCGTTGGTAAAAATTGAAATATATTCTTCATAATCGACCGCAATAGCGATAGCCTGCCGCAATTTTCTAGCCTGTTCCGTCGCCCCGCCCACGGTCGCATCCAGCATATTAAAGCCCATATAAAAACTTGAGACCGCCACCGAAGTTTGCAACTTGATACCTTTTTCCAACATGGTCGGCGTTAACGCCACGCCGCCACTACCGGTAAATTGTATGGCTTGATCAAAACTATCTGAGGAAATACCTGACGCATCGTAATAACCTTGTAAAAATTTGGTCCAGTAGGGGATGGTTTCTTTTTCCAGCATAAAAACCACTTTATCAATAAACGGCAACTGTTTTCCCGCATCTGCCAGTAGGCCTTTTTGCTTATCTTCAGGCTCACCTTCTGTAGGATAAATTTCTTGATGAAACAGCGGATTTTTAAGCAAGACCATGCGACGGTTAGGATTGTTCTCGGCCATTAAATAGGGCCCTGTTCCTATCGGAAACCAATCCAGCGTAATATTTTTATCGGCAAGTCCGTCTTGGTCATAAAATACATCCGCTTCCCAGGGCATCGGCGAGAAAAACGGCATCGCCAGCCAGTAGATAAATTGCGGATATTTACCTTTTATGCGGATACGGTATTGATAACGGCTAAGTGCTGTCACGCCTGCTATCGGAAGATTTCTAATCGCTGCCTTGGTTTTATCTGCAACCTGTTTGGAAAAGTCGTCAAAGCCGACGATATAGTTTTTCATGATTTCGGCTATCGGAGACTGAATTTTTGGATGTGCCAGACGCTTGATCTGATAAACATAATCCTCTGCAATAAGCTCACGTGAACCAGTGATTTTAAAATCATTCAGCGATGCAACCGACTCGATTTGTTTCTGGTTTAACCGGTGATATTCGTACTCGCCCTGAGCATTTTTAGCTAATGCAGGATGCGGTTGATAGCGGATACCAGACTGGATTTCAATAACATAATCGGTAAACGCAATATCGCTGTCATTTGTTCCCTCCTTCAACTTTTCGCCCTTCTCGCTAAGATAAATAACTTCAGGCATATGAACAGCGGTTAACGGCACCACTTGATAAGGCCTTTTCAGATAATGGTATTGAAAAGGCGGCTCATAAATCTGCGCAATAAAAGCATATTCGCTGGCGTTATAGGATACTGCCGGATCGAAATGCTTGGGGCGTTCTGAAAATGATTCATATAAAACTGCCTGTTTAACTTCGTCTTCGGCATACGGATCATTAAGTGGGCCGAATTCCCACGCCATGCATGGAAAAGAGACAGCTAAAAACATGACCGTCAACATCAGAACTAATACACGAACTTTGCAAGGTTGCATCTTCATACGACTTCATGGAATCAGGAGTAGAGTAATTGCCGAGACAAAAGACTGGACATCAATAAAAGGGTCATAGATACTTGAAACTCTATTGTAACAACAAAAACATCGGGAGATGATAATGGGTTTTATGCAGGGCAAACGAGTCTTGATTGTGGGCTTAGCCAGTAATCGTTCTATCGCATGGGGCATTGCTCAAGCCATGCATCGAGAAGGCGCTGAATTGGCTTTTACCTTCCAAAATGAAAAGCTGCAAAGTCGCGTCGAGGAAATGGCTGAAAAATGCAACTCAAACATTACCATTGAATGCGACGTCAGCATCGACGATCATATCAACAATGTCTTCAGCAAGCTGGGCGAACACTGGGACGGTTTAGATTGTATCGTACATTCAGTCGCTTACGCCCCTCGCGACGCACTGAATGGTGATTATGTTGATGTCACCACGCGCGAAAACTTCCAAATTGCTCACGATGTAAGCTCTTATAGCTTTACTGCGTTGGCAAAAGCCGGACGCGCAATGATGCAAGGCCGCAACGGCTCTTTGTTAACCCTGACTTATTTAGGCGCTGACCGGGCGATTCCTAACTACAATGTCATGGGTGTTGCTAAGGCCAGCCTGGAAGCCAATGTCCGTTACATGGCTGTAGCCTTAGGTGCGGAAGGTACGCGAGTTAATGCTATTTCTGCCGGCCCTATCAGAACACTTGCTGCATCGGGTATTAACGATTTTAAATCCATGCTCGGCAAAGCTGCAGATACGGCACCTTTAAAGAAAAACGTCACTATTGAAGAAGTCGGCAATGCAGCGGCTTTTATGTGTTCCGACTTGGCTTCAGGTATTACCGGCGAAATCACATTTGTGGATTGCGGATATAACATTGCTGGTTTAGCGGCATCTTAAAGCAACCATTTTGACACAAAAAAGGGAGCTTAAAGCTCCCTTTTATTATTTCAGTATCGAAGCTTACTTAGGTGCCTTCACCGATATGTCGGCATCTGCCAACAAACTGTTTACCAACGCATTGAATTCAGTCTGACCAAAAGCTCTGGCAATATTCTTAGTCGCCAATTCCAGCTGTTTCTTATCATCCTCAGTCATTACGCCTTCTTTTACTTTTGACAAACTCACTACCACTTGTTCACCTTCCGGCAATGCGGCAATAAAGACAGTCGGTTTGCCCCCGACAGGTTTAGCTGCCTTGAAAATCGCATCACTCAATGGCATAGGCACGTCTTCTTTGCTACGTGTTAATCCCGAAACTGTCGTTACTTGCAAGTTACTATCCGTAGCAACCGCTTGAATGGACTCGCCCGCCTGCAATCTGGTTTTGATCTTTTTAGCTGTTTCAACAGCCTGCTGCTTAGCTTTATCCGCCAATAACACAGCGACTATATCCTGCTTAACATCTTTCAGTTCTCGCGCGGCAGCCGGCTTGTGCTCCAACATGCGTAACACAACCAGACGATCGGTTCCCAACTCAATCGGCGTACTATTGTTACCTTGCAGAACCTCTTCAGTAAAAGATGTGCTCCGAATTTTCTCGTCAGCAGCAATACCTTCACCCTTATCCTTGGTAAAAAAAGTCGATTTCTTGATCGTGATGCCCAGAGCATCCGCCACCGTTTTCAAATTATCTGGATTCTCATAACTCATTTCAGTTAGCGTTTCACCTGCCTCATAAAAAGCGTTTTCTGCTTGGGCTTTCTGATAAGCCGTGGTGACTTCATTTTTAACTGTATCAAACGGCTTGATCTCTCCCGGCATTAACTCGGTTACTTTAATCAAATGATAACCGAATGCTGATTTAACGGGGTTTGATACTTCACCCAACTTCAAAGCACTCGCAACGTCTTCAAATGATTTTTCCATGACACCCACATTAAACAGGCCTAAATCACCACCTATTTTAGCGGATAACTTATCATCGGAAAGTTCCATTGCTAAAGCGGAAAAGTCTTTAGTTGCCAGCTGCTCTTTGGCTTTTAAGGCTTTATCTAAAGCAGTCTTTTCATCGGTTTTGTCATTAATTGCAAATAAGATATGACTGATTTTTCTTCGCTCTGCCGTAGTATATTGGTCTTTTTGCTCTTCATAGTAGGCTTTCAATTTGTCATCGGATACCGCTATAGTTTTTGCTATATCGTCAAGCGCCAATTCTATATACTCAACAGAAACCTGCTCAGGGGTTTGATATAAATCCTGGTGCTGCTGATAATAGGCTGCTATATCTTCATCAGAGGGCTGTTCAATCTGCTTTTGTACCGCTACAGTGACATAATCTACATCGCGCTGCTGATTCTGAATTTTGAAAAAACTTTCCACGTCGTATTTTGTTGCAAAACTGCTGTCAATAATACTGCGTTGAAACTGTTCCATAATCAGGGCATTCTTAATTCTGCTTACAAACTCCCCTGAGGACATTTTTTGTAAACTGAGCATTGTTTTATATCGCTGATTATCGAACTTACCGTCTACCTGAAAATAAGGCAAAGATTGAATAAAATCTCGAGCCGCATCATCAGTAGTCACCAAACCTTTAGCATGCACATGCTGTAATAAAACCTCATCTTTAATCAGTTTTTCTAGTGCCTGTGCCTTCAAGGTTTGTTCGTCAAACGCCATCCCCTGAAGATTCTGGCTATATTGCTCATAAGCTCTGTTAACATCGCGCTGAAAAAAATCCTTATCACCTACAGAAGCGACAGGTGATTCTTCTCCAGTATCAACATAGTTCTGAATGCCCCATAAAGCAAAAGGCACACAAATCACTATCAAAATACCCCATGCAAAAGCACCTTGTGCTTTTTCTCTAATTTTTGTCAGCATAATGCTCTGTCCTAAAGAAACCACTTATTTTAATCAAAAAAAAAGCCCCGAACCAATCGATCCGGGGCTTTTTTAATTTGGCGGAGTGGACGGGACTCGAACCCGCGACCACCGGCGTGACAGGCCGGTATTCTAACCAACTGAACTACCACTCCAAAGTCTGGTGGGTGCTGAGGGGTTCGAACCCCCGACCCTCGCCTTGTAAGGGCGATGCTCTCCCAGCTGAGCTAAGCACCCGACTAAAGAAATCCTAGTTTACAGCATCTTTTAAAGATTTACCAGCTTTAAATGAAGGAATTTTTGCAGCTTTAATAGTAATCTCTGCTCCAGTCTGTGGATTACGGCCTTTACGCTCCGCTCTTTCTTTTACCGCATAGGTTCCAAATCCAACCAAAGCGACTGAATCACCACTACTTAATGCTTTTGTAACAGCACCAATAAAGCCATCTAATGCTCGACCCGCATCTGCTTTAGTTAATTCAGCAGACTCTGCTATAGCATCAATAAGTTCCGATTTATTCATTATTCCCCCTTAGGAAGTTATTTTTTAAAATTATATTCTACAAAACCAGCGCGATAATTCTTATGCCCTACGCCTGCGACACAAGAAACTCCGGTATTTATAACAACTGCACTTACGCAGTGTCAAGCATTAACCACCCTGGAGGCCATGATTTTTGCGGTTTTGCCAACTTTCAGACAAAACCGAATATTAATTAATGAGCGGTTAAACCCTGATTTACACTTTTAACTGCGTCAGCTTCTTTTTTTCCTTGCTCCTCAGCTTCCACTTTTTCAACTGGAACGGGCATATATTGTAGAGCGACTTCCAATACCTCATCTATCCAATGAACAGGCTTTATTTCCAAGTTCTTCTTGATATTTTCCGGTATTTCAACCAAATCTTTTTCATTCTCAGCGGGTATTAAAACCGTAGTTATACCTCCGCGATGAGCAGCCAGAAGCTTTTCTTTCAACCCTCCAATAGGCAACACCTCCCCTCGCAAGGTAATTTCACCGGTCATGGCCACACAAGCTCGAACCGGTATCTTGGTCAAGGCCGAAATAATAGCCGTACACATGCCGACACCCGCGCTCGGGCCATCTTTCGGTGTAGCACCCTCAGGAACATGAATATGAATATCGTTCTTCTGAAACAGATCATTATCAATACCCAGAATTTCTGAACGACTTCTGACCACCGTCATCGCAGCCTCAATAGACTCCTTCATTACATCGCCGAGCTTGCCCGTTGCCGAATGCTTACCTTTACCTGGAATAACCGCCGTCTCAATGGTTAATAATTCGCCTCCCACTTCAGTCCATGCCAAACCGGTAACCTGCCCAATCTGATCATTCTCTTCAGCAAGGCCGTAATGAAACCGCTTAACACCCAGATATTTATCCAAGTTTTCAGGATTAACCACGACTTTGGCTTTTCTCGGCACCAACAATAAATCTTTAACCACTTTACGACAAATCTTCGAGATTTCCCGCTCAAGACTACGGACACCGGCTTCTCGAGAATAGTAACGAATCATATCCCTTACCGCTTCTTCAGTAATCTGAATTTCCCGCTCTTTAAGACCGTTACTTTTAATTTGCTTCGGGATTAAATAGCGAATTGCAATGTTAATTTTTTCATCTTCGGTATAGCCTGCAATGCGAATAACTTCCATTCTATCAAGCAATGCCGGAGGTATATTCATGGTGTTGGCAGTAGCAACAAACATCACATCTGACAAATCAAAGTCCACTTCCAAATAATGATCTGAAAAAGTATGATTCTGCTCTGGATCGAGCACCTCTAATAAGGCCGATGCCGGATCTCCTCGAAAATCGGCCGCCATTTTGTCGATTTCATCTAACAAAAACATTGGATTGCGTGTTTTCACTTTAGCCAGATTCTGCAAAATCTTACCTGGCATTGAGCCTATATAAGTCCGACGATGCCCACGAATTTCCGCCTCGTCACGCACTCCCCCCAAAGCCATACGCACATATTTGCGATTGGTTGCTCTGGCAATGGACTCACCTAGCGAGGTTTTGCCTACGCCTGGAGGCCCTACCAAACACAAAATCGGCCCTTTAAGCTGCTTAACTCGCTGCTGAACAGCAAGATATTCAAGAATACGCTCTTTAACCTTGTCTAATCCGTAGTGCTCGGCTTCCAAAACCTGCTCAGCAACCTTTAGATCATGCCGTACTTTGGTTTTTTTCTTCCATGGCACGCTAACCATCCAGTCAATATAATTGCGAACTACGGTTGCCTCGGCAGACATAGGCGACATCTGTTTAAGTTTATTCAGCTCAGCCTCTGCCTTTGCTTTGGCCTCCTT
>JADHTX010000200.1 GCA_016784875.1 Methylobacter sp. | reverse complement strand
TGAGGAATTGATAAATATTAACTAATCCTTCTCCGGATATTAGCCGTTCACAGCTGACATGCTCTGGATGTTTTGCTCTCAAGTAACTGAGCAAAGCTATTTCCTGATCGCTATTCGGAGCAAAATCGACATGCCCACCTTCACTGGCAATAACATGATGTGTCGCGCCATCCCAGGCGATGATTGCCTCCCCCAAGCCTGTTCCGGCGGCAACCACGGCAATATTGCCTTGCCGTGGTTGCGCATCGGGATTCAATTCGACAAGATTGTGCTCCGGCAAACTCAGCAAGCCCCATGCGGTAGCTTCCAAGTCATTTAATAACCAGACACGTTGAGTTTTGACCCGCTCGCCGATTTCTTTACAGCTCAGCACCCACGGTAAGTTGGTGGTTTCACAGCGACCATTGAGAACAATTCCAGCCACGCCGATGCAAACCGCCGTTACTTGCATGCGATCGACATCTGTCAAAAATGAGGTTAATAATTCGGAAAATGTTTGATAATTAGCACTGGAAAATTGTTCTTTCTTTAGACACTTAACATCATCACCATCAGTCTCAAACAGTGCCAAAATGGTTTTTGTCCCCCCAACATCACCAGCTAAACAAATCTGCCTGGAGCGACTTTGCTCACGATTCGACAAAAAGGAATCGGGCTTGGACAACTCTGCGCCAATCATTTCGTACCTTCGTAGCTGTTAAAAACCTTAGTATGATTTTCATGATCGAAACTCACTACTTTATAGGGATCAATTTTACCCCCCATTTCCATGCCGGGAGTCCCGCTAACCATGCCTGGGACTGCTATCCCAACGACTTTAGACTTGGCTTTCAATAATGTTTTAATGTCATCGGCAGGTACATGACCTTCAATAACATAACCATCGACAATCGCGGTGTGACAAGAAGCCAACTCCTGCGTCACACCATATTTATCTTTTATGGCCTGCACGTTATCTGTAACGACATCCGTTACATTAAAGTTATTTTGTTTCAAATGTGCCAGCCACTTGCCGCAACACATACAGGTCGGACTTCTATGGACTACGATGTCAATCGGTTTGGCTGAATCAACACTCTCTGCTCTAACTCCCACATTGACAACAAGCAAACCGATTGCCAAAAAAACCTTCGCTATTTTCATAGTTGCAACCCTTTTTTGATTAATTAACAGTTACCACCCAGCAGATGCTGTCTTCTACTAAGATAATCCGAATACCCTGTATTTGATCGATAATCACGGTTAAAAAATAAACCCGTACAAAGGTGTCATCCGTGTTCAAATTTTGCAATTATAGCTGATGATAAGCCGGACTATGCTCATGCACGGCATCAACCATTGCTTTGACATGATCGGGATTCATATCAGGCAGGATACCATGTCCCAAGTTGAACACATGACCCGAGCCGGAACCGTATTTATGTAAAATAGCTTTTACTTTGTCAACGATAATTTCAGGACTGGCATATAACGAAACCGGGTCCATATTGCCCTGCAAAGCAACTTTATCACCCACACGATTGCGCGCCAAGCCAATATCGGTCTGCCAATCCAAACCCAATGCATCATATCCGGAATCGGCCATGGCCTCTAACCAAAGCCCGCCGCCTTTAGTGAACAGGATGGTCGGAATTTGCTGCCCGCCTACGTTTGTGTTGAGCAACGATCTGACTTGCTTGGCATAGTATAAAGAAAATTCGACATAATCTTCGCTCGTTAACATGCCGCCCCAGGTATCGAACAACATCACAGCCTGAGCACCCGCTGCAATCTGGGCATTTAAATAAACTGCGACCGATTGCGCCAGCTTATCCAGCATGACATGCATGAGCTTGGGCTGCTCGTACATCATGCCTTTGACTTTTTGAAAGCTCTTGCTGCTGCCACCCTCAACCATATAAGTCGCCAGAGTCCAGGGGCTTCCGGAAAAGCCGATTAACGGCACGCTGCCTTGCAGGGTTTTTCTTATCAATCGAACCGCATCAACTACGTAACGCAAATCAGTTTCCGGGTCTGGAATGGGCAATTTATTCACATCCGCAGCTGTTCTGACCGGGTTAGTAAATTTAGGACCTTCGCCTTCGGTAAAATAAAGTCCCAAGCCCATTGCATCGGGTATGGTCAAGATATCAGAAAACAAAATGGCCGCATCAAAGTCAAATCGCCGTAACGGTTGCAAGGTCACCTCACAAGCCAACTCAGGATTGGTACACAAGTCTAAAAAACTACCGGCCTGCTCTCTGACCTTCCGATATTCCGGCAAATAACGCCCTGCTTGACGCATCATCCAAATCGGTGTGTATTCAACAGGTTGCTTTAACAACGCTCTAATAAAGGTATCGTTTTTTAATGCGGTCATGGCTTTATTTATTCAGGTTAAAATTTTATCGTATTTTATCGCAAAGGCAACAGTTTCAACGGTAAAGACAGATACTTAGTTTCATGAAAAACCTGCATTCTCCTTTTCCCTGTAATTTATGTAAAAGCAACTGTAAACGCCTTTCTTTATGGACTCTGAGAGCTACTTAATGTTTTATCGAACTGACTTTCCTTACGAGTGCATTCCGAAATTCAAAAGGCAATGATCGCTTGGCTTTTTTTGCCGATGCAGCGTCAGCATATGACCCAAAAACGATAATAAACTTCTCTTTTCCATTAGCTAGCATCTTAATGGTTCTAAAACCCGACGTCATTGCCGGGTATTTTTTTAGCATATTGTTAACCGATGATTGTTTTGATAACACCATAAGTTGAAGAGTGAAATTATTTGCAGACGGCACCAACGATTCTTCAGGCTCCAATTGCAGAGGCGTCGGTATTTCCGTGGTTTGTTGATCAAGAACTCCCGCAACTTCTATGGGTTTTGGCGGTATCTGAATTGTTTCCAAATTATTGGACGTAAACGGCTCTACACTGGCAACTGTTTTACTTAAGTCCACTTGTTGCGGTTTTTCTCGTGATAGCAATGGCGGTTTAGGATGTACCGGCAACCGCATGGTCGCGACTGCTCTCGGCAGCCTTTCGGCATTGCCTCTATCCTCAGCAGTCTGATCAGATGGTGGTACATCGCTTGCACTCGCCTCTTCTGTTTTTTCAACTTGGACAACTGGTTGTTGTTCATCGCTGCTGACACCGACTTCTACCGAAGACTCTTCATCATCCTCATTTACCGATAATACCGGCTCCTGAGCTTGAATAACTGAGCGATCAGACGGTAACGTAAGCATTATCGAAGGATTTGACTTTGAGACAGTCATTTCGATATCTCCCGAACCCTGTTCAACAGCAACACGCGATATGGCTTCTTTATGATTTGACGATGCCAGCCACTGAACGCCTACCGCTATAGCGCCAGCAATTACGACGGTTAAAGGAAGCACCCATCTCAATTTCCCGCCTTGCTTGGCGGCTGATGCTCCGGAAATTTTGGCAATAATTCTTCCCGGAACGCCGTGTGTTTCCCGGTAAATATGCGCAATCATATTTTCGCTAATCGCTTGAAACGACAAGTTCATCGCGGCATTTGTTGATTGATGCCGTAAAAAATCACCGCACTGTTTCTCTGATAATGTTGGAATTTCAACAATATGGCAATCACCGACCGACTTGTCTGATCCGTGTTTCACCTGCAGTTCATCATGTGTTAAGGCGAAGATCACTCTTAAAATAGGATTTGCCGCGGCATATTGGATAATTGCCGTAATCAAACCGGGTACTAATTCACCCGCATTATCGATAATCAATATGACTTGCTTATGTTGACCTTGATACTGAGTTAGAGCCATTGATAACGATTGACCCGACTGGCTGACGAGAACCTTGCTTAATTGCTGCAAAATTGCCTCAAAACTTAAGCCCGTATTTGCTTGTATCAGGCAATACCGCCATGCTTCAGTCTTACGCTGTTGTAAAACGTTAAGTAGCGTCGTCTTACCAATACCTTCAGGACCGCAAATGACAAGAGCTTGTGTTAAGTTTGAAAGCAGATGAATTAATAAGTCCAGCTTCTGCATTCGTTCCTTCGTTATCAAGGAATGTGCAGATGCATTGATTTGAGCTTTGTTTATCTGATCACGCGGTTGCTGTTTCACGTGATAAGTAAAAGTATCATCTTCTACCATAGGTTTTAAGCGTCTTCTCCAATAATTCCTGGGCTATTTCTACCGGCAATGTTGCCATGCCTATTTTTCGTAACAGAATCAGCCTGATTTGACCGTCTACATTTTTTTTGTCTACTGCCATTAATTCTAAAAACCGATCGGAATCAATCATTCCCGGCGGCTCTACAGGCAGGTTGGCTTTATTAAATAATGCAATAATTCTTGCAACATCTTGATCGTTTAACCAACCTTTTCTTCTTGAAAGATCGGCTGCTTGGCAAGTACCTATCGAGACAGCCTCCCCATGAAGATATTGACCATAACCGGCACCGGTTTCTATCGCATGCCCAAAAGTATGACCTAAATTTAATGTTGCCCTGATACCGGTTTCCGTCTCATCTTCAGCGACAATTTCTGCCTTATTAATGCACGAGCGCTCAATAGCGTAAGCTAATGCTTGCTTATCTCTAGCCAGTAATGCATCGATATTGTTTTCCAACCACTCAAAAAATTTAATATCTCTGATCAGCCCATATTTAATCACTTCGGCCAATCCCGCAGACAATTGACGGTCATCCAGCGTATCTAATACATCGGCATCGGCGATAACACATTGCGGCTGGTAAAAAGCGCCAATCATATTCTTACCCAACGGATGATTAACCCCGGTTTTGCCGCCTACCGAAGAATCAACCTGCGCCAATAATGTTGTGGGTATCTGCAGAAAAGCAATGCCGCGCTGATAGCAGGCTGCGGCAAAGCCGCCCATGTCGCCAATAACGCCACCGCCTAAAGCAATCAAGGTGGCATTGCGACTAAACTTGCTGGACAGCAGTTTGTCAAAAATTTGCGTGACAGAATTCAAGGTCTTGAATTGCTCGCCGTCGGGCAGTATGACTGTTTCAACAATATAGCCCTGCAAGTTTTTCAAAACCGCATTCAGATACAAAGGCGCAATGGTTTCATTGGTGACCACAACTACCTGCTTGGACTTTATATGCTTTATGAACAGTTCAGACTGGCTCAATAAATTAGAGCCTATATAGATCGGGTAACTACGGTCACCTAATTCAACCAATAATTCTTTCATCTTTATTAATGCATGGAGGTTCGGTTCGCTGACTAACGATTAACCGAATGGTATTCTTCTAAGATATGGCTGACGACTTCTTTGCTTTGCATGACCCCGGTATCAACCTTAAAGTCGGCACAAGACAAATACAACGGTTCACGTTGCGCAAATAAGCTTTCTATGCGGTCTCTGGGATTACCTGTTTTCAGCAATGGTCGCTGTGTATCTCTGCGCGTCCGCTCTAAAATTCTTTCTACCGAGCATTGCAAGTAAACAATGAAGCCATTTTCTTTCAACAATTTACGATTTTCTTCACGCAAGATAGCACCACCGCCGGTAGCTAGCACAATGCCCTCCATTTGGGTTAATTGCTGAATCATTTTCTGCTCCCTATCCCTGAACCCTTCTTCTCCTTCGAACTCAAATATGGTAGGAATATCTACGCCGGTTCTTTCTTCAATTGCCTTATCACTATCATAAAAAGGCAATTTAAGCGCCCTGGCTAACTGCCGTCCTATCGTAGTTTTTCCTGCACCCATGAGGCCAACTAAATATATGTTTTCTGATCGCGTCATGACCTGCCTTCCTTGCTAAGTTAAACCATTAAAAAGGGGGCATTATGCCCCCTTTTTGCTCCAAGTAGAAGCAATCAATCGCTAGCCAGGTTATCTTTCATGATTTTTGGTGTCACAAAAATCAACAATTCTTTCTTACTCGTCAGCTCTGATGAGTTTGTAAATAAAAACCCTATACCCGGTAAATCAGCGAAAAACGGGATTCTATTCTTGGTCATTGATTCAGAGCCCTCATAAACCCCGCCTAAAACAATCGTCTCGCCATCTTCAACCAGTACCGATGTTTTAACCTCTCTTTTATCAATAGTTGGGTTACCTGCTGCTGTAACTCTTGAATAATTCGCAGCATCTTTCTTAACCAGCAAATTCATGATAACCGATCCGCCGGGAGTAATCTGCGGCGTTGCATTTAATTCAAGTACGGCATCTTTAAACGTCGTTGTTATAGTGGTACCAGTCGTCGTAGTCTGAACAGTTTGATAGGGGATTTGGACACCCTGCATCATAACCGCCGTGCAACGATCCATGGTTAACACCCTTGGATTGGATACTATTTCGGCTTTTCCATCAATTTGTAAGGCTTGAAGCTCAAGATTCAATACATAATCAGCTCCTCTCGCCAGAGTCATGCCCAAAGCGCCTGGAGGAGTCGCCGTTAATGCTGAAACCCCCAAATCAACCAGCAAATTAGTAGGCGTTCCAGCTCCGGCTGTAGTTCCTTGTGTATTAGCGCCACCTATAGCAAATGACTTAAGATTTGTATCCGTTAGACTGCCTATATTAGTATCCATTTTTGCCACCCCAAACCTGACCCCCAGATTTTCAGTAAACGTATCCTCTGCAATAACAACCCGCGCCTCAATCATTACCTGACGCACAGGAATATCAAGCTTTCGTATCAGCTTCTTTATTTCTTCCAAACGTTTTGCGGTATCACGGACAATCAAGGTATTGGTTCTGGCATCGACAACAACCGATCCACG
>JADHTX010000199.1 GCA_016784875.1 Methylobacter sp. | reverse complement strand
GCGCACTGCCGCCGAAAGGAATGGTAACGCCGATATTGAAGCTTTCCGTTTGATTGCTGCGTTGGTCACTAGTAAACCGGTCGCTGTTGATACCGACGGCAACATTAGTTTGTCCTGAACCGACTAATTTAATGGCATTGAGTTCCGCCTGCTTGCGTTCGATCTGGCTATGAATTGCCGCTAATACTGGATGGCTTTGCTGAATCTCCGTCAGCTCAACCAATTTTTCCTGATAGACGCTGGGAATCTTAGTCATTTGGGTGATGCTGGAATAACGTTTGCGGGCATGCATTAACTCTGCCTCAGCTAAAGTTAACACGGAGCGTTTCTGCAACGATTCGGATTGCGCCAACAAAAAATCGGCTCTGGGCAAATCGCCTAATTCGACCCGCCTTTGCACTTTGGCCAATAATTGATCGGTAATATTCAGTTCAATTTTCGCCTGCTCATAACTTAAATTAGTCAGTGCCATATCCCATAGGGCGGCTCTAACCAAGCCCGATACGCGTAATTTAACGGCTGCCGCTTGCGATATTGCACTGCTCTTTGCAAGAGTTGCCGTCCTTTGTTCGGCATCGCGTTGCCCTAAATTCCATAACGGAACTTGTACCGTGCCGTCAATATAATGCAAGGTACCGCTGGTCGCTTCCTGGAAACGAAGTCCGGCTTGCGATGCTCCTGCTGTCCAGCTGTCGCCACGTTGTGCAAGAGCGGCCGCTTCTTCTTCCAGCGAGTTAAGCCAAGTTGCGTCGGGGTATTTCTCAAGGGTTAAATCAACGACTTTAGCTAAACTCAGCGTCGCATCGCTTTCAATCGGGTCAAGATGATCGACAATATGGGCAGACTCGGCAAAGCCCAGTGTTATTGTCATTAAAAAAACCAAATTTCCAAGCAGAAATTGGGCAATGAGCCTTCTGAAAAGCTTCAAAAAAAACATAGGTCAAACTCGATGCGGTTTTATGCCCGCGTTATAAATAAACAATAAGAAAATAAGGTAAGTTCTGCTTGCAATGACCGGTACCATTACTGTAAACCTAAAATCCGATAAGAGCCTTTGGTGTTCAAGATAATGGCCACCGGAGACCGGGTTTTGTTTTCCCAGTACCAGCCGTGAGGGCCTTCGAAGGGAGCCGTCAAGGTACCGGCGGATTGATTATCGGAACTCACCTTAAAGCTTTTGAAGTAACCGGTTTTGTCGCCTTTGGGTTCGCCATGAAAATCAAAATAGAGTTTGGCGCCGTCCGTAGCCCATGAATAATCCAGTGTCGCACCTTTTACCAGATGGAATTTATATTCCAAACCCTCCCCGGCCGGTACTATGATTTTGACTGAGTCCTGCCACTGCGGCAGTTGTTCCTTTTGGAGCGTCTCAGTCGAACCGGCCGCTTGCTTAATGGTTTGCGGCGGCAGCACCGGACAAGTCATCGCGAGTGCTTTATTGCCGTTTTTTGTTGGCGCAGACAAAGCGGTTAAGCCCATTATTTTTCCCATTCCGGTTGGGTCAATGCCGTATTCTGCGGGCAGTACCGCCGACAGTAAAATAATGACGGCCAATAGCAGCGCAAAAGCGCTGGCTATGATCAGTGATTTGAGCGATTGAACAGGGGGATTGATCTGAGTCATGAATTTATCCGTTAATTAAATAGCCGGTTATTTGATAGCCGAACAGAATCAAGCCGCCGGTCATTAAAAGTGTATTGGTAGCCGTGGAAAAGCGATAAAAACTCTCGTGTCTGCGCCAGAAATCGAGTGCAATCAAGATAAACAGCAAGGCGACAAACTGGCCTAACTCCACCCCCACATTGAAGGCCAATAAATTTTTCCATAACGCCGCTTGAGGCAGTGAAAAATCCTGCAATTTGGTGGCGAGTCCAAAACCGTGAAACAAGCCGAAAACCATCACCGCGATTTTGGTGTTCGGTTGAAAGCCGAATAATCGGCGAAAACCGCCCAGGTTATCGAAGCCTTTGTAGACAATGGACAGCCCGATAACCGCATCAATCAGGAAAGGATTGACCGCCATGTTGTTTAGCACGCCGAATAATAGCGTCAGACTATGCCCCAAGGTGAACAGGCTGACATAAATCAACACATCCCGGGTGCGGAACAGAAAGAAAATCACGCCAATCAGAAACAGCAGGTGATCGTATCCGGTGACCATGTGTTTGGCGCCGATATAAAGAAACGGCCCGATGGCGAGACCTTGATTTGCCAGTAAAAAACGTTCGGTATTGGCGTCAACGCCATGAGCAAATATACTTGGGCTTATTAGGAAAAGTAACAACAACGGCACGTTAATAAGCCGGTTCAGTCGTAGTATTGGGAATGTCATCGTTAAAAAATCCTGCTTCAATTTATGTGTCATTTCAGGCTATCAATTTAAGCCGGGGCAAGTTCGAAGCTTGCACGCCTAACTAACGCTGTACCGTCTTAAACTGTTAGCCTCATTGAGTGTTTATAGCTTAATGCCATAGCGCGTCAATAGTGCGATCATTAGAAAGTAACAGCCTGCTGTCATTGACACTGAAATCCCCATGCTCAGATAGAAATCAAGCCCCTTCTTGAGCAAAAAAGGTAAGCTGATAAAAAAAACCAGAGAGGGGATAACCAGCCAAAAAATACTGGCGGCCAAATCGACAACTTTTCCGGTATCTTTGGTGTCAATATAAAGCCAGAGCATCGCTAAAACGGACATGAGCGGCAGCGAGGCCAATAAAGCGCCCAGCAATGAACTTCGTTTCGACAGTTCCGCTATAGCCACGATAAGCAGGCTGGTAATAATAACTTTGATTAGGATGTAGCTCATTTTGTGCCACCGTTATTCCCATCTTGCTTTACAAAACGTACCATTTTGAAACGGCTGAAGACCTTGCTAATCAAGGGCTGGCCAGTTTTACAAAAACAGGCGATTTGTCACTAAGATGAGGAGCGTATTCAATGCGGTTTTGACCGCGTTAATGTAAAGACGCGATACATCACGTTTCTACGAAACGAAGGAGGACTTATTGAGCAGGAGGCGCGCGAGGGGATAACGAGGGAATAAGCAACCGGCAAACAAACTGCGTGGCTTGCGGAGAAAAGTTGGTATCGAAAGGGGATATTGCGGCTTTAAATACGGGCGACTGTTGCGGCAGATAGTGGCTGTTATCATCCCGATCTGCAAGCATATTAATTTGCTTGTCTTTCATTCCGGCAGCAACACCCACTATGATGCCTTCGGAACTGAAATCATGACTCACTGCCCGAAATGCATGATCGTCATGGTCGTCATGGTCGTCATGGTCGTCATTATGCATTTCAAGACCGTGAATATGCAGGCCAAAGCCTGGCACTTTTTCTCCGGCATGCGCATGCACCAGCGGTGCAATGAATTGCAGTATCGCCAGAAAGATAACGGTAAATTTGCGTAATGTTGTCAACATGGCGCCAATGCTAAGCGATTAACCCGCAATTAACAACTTGTTGTTTGCGCTAAGAGGCATAGCGCAAACAAACGAGCTCTGTATTTCGCACCGCTGGAGCGATGCATTCCCACGCCGGAGAGACTGTCAAAGTATTCGATATAGAAGAAATAACCATGAAGCACATGAAGATTTAATGCATTGATTGACCTGGCGTTTTCTTCATGGCCTTCATGAACTTCATGGTTAATAGTATTTTTTATGCCGTACTTATTCATTCTTTCGCAGTCTCCGGAGCGTGGGAATGATGCGCGTATCCAGGATGGAATCAAGCATGCAGTTTTTTGTAACGGATCGATGACAGCACCGATAAGCCGATCAATACCGCGCCCGACAAGCCGGTAATAATTTCGGATATATGATGGGTCATGCTGATTAGCATAATGCCCGCCAAGACCCCAATCGCATAATGAGCGCCGTGTTCCAAAAACACATATTCATCCAGCGTGCCTTTACGCACCAGATAAACAGTCAGACTTCTTACAAACATCGCGCCGATCGCCAAGCCCAGCATAATGATGACTACATCCTGGGTAATCGCAAACGCACCGATCACGCCATCGAATGAAAACGAGGCATCCAGTACTTCAAGATAAATAAAGCTCATTATGCCGTTTTTTTTGATGACTTCAGAAACCTGTTCGCCTTCTTCTTCATTCTCAAACAAGGCCGCTAAGCTGTCTACGATAACAAATAGGATAACCCCGGTTACGCCGGCAATCAGAACATCCAGGCGGATTTCCTGAGGCAGGTAGTTTTGGATGATTAACAGCGGCCCTAAGGCCATGATGATTTCAATCACTTCAAGCTTTCCGAATGAAGACATTTTTTCTTCTATGTAGCCAAGCCAATGTAACTCTTTAGTTTCATCGAAGATGAACGAATAAAATACCATCAGCAAGAACATGCCGCCAAATGCCGCAATTTGCACATGCGACTCTTCTAAATGTTTGGCATATGTCGCAGTATCGTTTAAGGCCATATCGGTAACGCCCATAAACCCGATACCGGTAGCCGCTGCAACAATTACGATAGGAAACAGCAGGCGCATGCCGAAAACAGCAACCAAAATCCCCCAGGTTAAGAAATACTGCTGCCAGCGGTCATCCATACGCTTGAGAATGGATGCGTTAACTACCGCATTATCGAATGATAAACTGACTTCGAGCACTCCCAGAATAACGGCGATAAAAACCCCCATTATTCCACCCCAATAAAATGCTGCCGCTAAACAAACGGCGGTGACGATAAACGAAAGACGAAAATGTTGCATAGAATACTCGCTAAAGATTTGTTATTTTTTGTTAGGCAATAATAGGTGTATTTCATTTAAAATCAATATTTATGCCGATCATGAGTGACATATAGCTATATAAAAAAAGAAATAACCATAAACGGATCCGCGATTTGCTGAAATTTAAAGCCGATATAATGACGCTTTACTCTATCCGTTTTTACTGGGTATATCTCCTGCCTTTATGCCGCCGAATGCAGATGGCATAAATACGTATTTCCTCGAATACATGGCTTACTATGCAAGTAGTTTATTAGCGGTTATCATGGCAACGGCACCTGTCGAAATATTCTGAAAGTGCGTGAATTGATCGATTGGTGCGCTACGTAATGAATCAGCAGTCTTTTACTATTTTTTTTCGTTACACCAATAAAAACAAATAGCGTTAAAAGACTTTTGGTTATTTGTCTATTTAGCCTTCGCACACTCTAATACAAGGAGATTGATTTATGGCTGTTTCACTCACTAAAGGCGGCAATATCAGTCTGTCCAAGACTGATCCGACCCTTAAAAACCTAATTGTCGGTCTTGGATGGGATGCAAGACCGACTGACGGCGCGGATTTTGATTTGGATGCCAGTGCATTTATGGTCAAAGAAGACGGTAAAGTCAGATCCGACAGCGATTTTATTTTTTATAATCAGACTAAATCCTCTTGCGGTTCGATTGAGCATACCGGCGATAACCGTACCGGCGCCGGTGATGGTGATGATGAATCGATTATTGTGCTGCTTGACAAAATACCGGCAGATATTCAACGCGTTGTTTTTACCGTGACCATACACGATGCAGAATTGCGTAAACAAAATTTCGGACAAGTCTCGCAAGCTTATGTTCGGATCGTTAATAAAGATTCTAATAACGAAGTTACACGATATGACTTAAGCGAAGATGCCTCGATTGAAACCGCGATGATCTTCGGCGAACTCTACAAACACGGTGCCGAATGGAAATTTAAAGCCGTCGGTCAAGGCTATGCTGGCGGGTTGGCGGCATTAGCTCGTCAATACGGAATCAGTATCTAGTTTTTCATTCGTCGCAATGCGGCTGTAACAATTGTAATTCACTATATCATATCTAATAATCAGGAGAGAATCATGGCAGTATCACTTACCAAAGGCGGCAATGTTAATCTGAGTAAAGAAGCGCCGGGGCTGAATAAAATCGTAGTAGGTTTAGGCTGGGATGCCCGTGCAACCGATGGCGCGGCGTTCGATTTAGACGCCAGTGCGTTTCTGGTCAAAATGGACGGAAAAGTTCGTTCCGACAGCGATTTTTGTTTTTACAATAATAAGGTGGTCGGCGATGGCTCTGTTCAGCATCAAGGCGACAACACTACCGGCGAGGGTGAAGGCGATGATGAAGTCGTTAAGGTTGAGTTATCCAAAGTCCCCGGCGAGCTGGATAAAATTGTATTTGCAGTGACCATTCATGATGCCGAAACACGCAAACAGAATTTCGGTCAAGTCAGCCATGCCTATATCCGTATTTGCAATGAAGAAGGCGGTGCAGAAATTGCCCGTTACGATTTGAGCGAAGATGCCTCAGTTGAGACCGCGATGATTTTCGGCGAAATCTATCGCGTCGGTACCGACTGGAAGTTTAAAGCCGTAGGCCAAGGCTTTGCCGGTGGACTAGGGCCTTTAGCGGCTTCTTTCGGGGTTAATGTTTAATTGGGCTAAGTATCGCTGCAACTACTTAGCTGTCGCTGGTTTTATGAAGTGAATAAGGGGGCACGCTGTTCGACCGATTTAAGCCGGTTTTCCCATCTGCGTTTATCAGTCAAGTCCGTGTCTCCAATAACCTATTTTATAACGGCTGAGTAGTTGCCAAATCATTTATACTTCGCACGGTTACGGTTACGGTTACGGTTGAGGAAATGATAGCGAGTTGATTTTTGTCGATAGCAAGGCGCTGAAACAGGCACATAGCAAGCTATGAAACTGTTTCAGCAACGCGGCTATCGGCATAAAATCAGCCGCTAGGAATCCGCAACCGTG
>JADHTX010000198.1 GCA_016784875.1 Methylobacter sp. | reverse complement strand
ACGGTTGCGGATTCCTAGCGGCTGATTTTATGCCGATAGCCGCGTTGCTGAAACAGTTTCATAGCTTGCTATGCGCCTGTTTCAGCGCCTTGCTATCGACAAAAATCAACTCGCTATCATTTCCTCAACCGTAACCGTGTGAAGTATAACATCAGTGCAGAAGTGACATCATTACTTGGGCACTAGGAATTTACTCAACAATTCCTGTAACAGCATTTGTCACTAAACGCTCATATAGAATCGAAGAATCACCAAAAAAAATTTCAAGGTTCATCAACTTGGCGATTCATTTTTAATGACTCTCAACCAAGAGGCAATTAATCATGGAAAATAATACCCGGAAATTCCCACCTCCATTGGAAGCCGATAAAGCCCGGTCATTAGAGGCCAAAGCCATTTTGAAGTACTTAGAAAGCGATTTAAACGGTCTTTCCGCAACAGATGCACAAGCTCGACTCGCTTTCTACGGACTCAATACCATTCAGGAGCAACACAAAAGCGCTGTCCTTAAATTTTTATCTTATTTTTGGGGGCCGATTGCCTGGATGATTGAAGTAGCGGCGATATTATCCGCCGTTGTCCGAAATTTCGATGACCTGGTCATTATTCTGATATTGCTGTTTTTTAATGCCATTGTAGGATTTTGGCAGGAATATCAGGCCGGTAATGCCATTGAACAACTAAAAAAGAATCTGGCATTAAAAGCTCGCGTTTTCAGAGGTGGGCAATGGCTAAGTATTGATGCCACCCAATTGGTTCCCGGCGATAAGGTTAAAATTCGTTTAGGCGATGTTGTGCCTGCCGATATAGCATTGCTTGAAGGCGATTATCTCAGCATCGACCAATCGGCCTTGACCGGAGAATCCTTACCCGTAGACAAACGTGCAGGCGATTTGATTTATTCCAGTTCGATCGCTAAACAGGGTGAAATGACCGGCGTGGTAACCGGTACGGGGGAACATACTTATTTCGGCAAAACGGCAAAATTGGTTAGCTCTGCGAAAAGCGTGTCTCATTTCCAAAAAGCAGTGATGCATATTGGCGATTATCTGATTTTTATCAGTTTAGTCCTGGTTACGATACTGGTCCTGGTCGGACTGGAACGACATTTGCCGATGATGGAATTAGTGCAATTTGCGCTGATTCTGACGGTTGCCTCCATTCCGGTAGCCTTGCCGGCCGTCTTATCGGTGACTATGGCAGTCGGCGCAATAAAACTGGCTAAGTTAAAAGCGATTGTTTCTCGACTGGAATCGATTGAAGAACTAGCGGGTATGGATATTCTGTGTTCCGATAAAACCGGTACACTGACGCAAAATAAATTAACGCTGGGTGAGCCGGTGATGTTCAACGGCACGGATAAACAAGGGATTATTCTGGCAGCGGCGCTGGCCTCCGATGCCGAAAATCCCGATGCGATCGATAGCGCCATTTTGCAGCAACTGGACCATGAAAAAGCATTACAGTCTTTCCAGCAACAACATTTCATGCCATTCGATCCGGTTCAAAAACGCACCGAGGCGGCAATAAAGACCGGGCAAGGCCAAACTTTCAAGGTAAGCAAAGGCGCTCCCCAAGTCGTCTTAGACTTGTGCAATAAGGATTCTTCCGTGCGACAACACGCGGAACAATCGGTGAATGAATTTGCACTAAAAGGCTATCGCGCTCTGGGTGTCGCCAAAACAGACGAGGCCGGACGCTGGCTATTTTTAGGAATTTTGCCGTTATTCGATCCGCCTCGCGAAGATGCCGCAAAAACGATAACAGAAGCGAAAGAGCACGGTATCGATATAAAAATGGTCACCGGCGACAATATCGCCATTGCCAAACAAATAGCCGGTGAATTAGGTTTAGGACAAAACATCCTGCTGGCTGAACAAATTATCAAGGCGAAAGACAATGCAGATATTATCCATCAGATTGCCCAGTGCGCCGAACGAGCCGACGGCTTTGCGCAAGTGTTTCCTGAGCATAAATACTGGTTAGTTAAAGATTTGCAAGCTAATAATCATTTGGTTGGCATGACCGGAGATGGTGTTAATGATGCACCGGCTTTGAAACAGGCCGATATTGGAATTGCCGTATCCGGTGCCACCGATGCAGCACGCGCAGCAGCCGATCTGGTCTTAACCGATACCGGACTCGGTGTCATCATTAATGCAGTTGAAGAAGCGCGGCGCATTTTCGAGCGGATGAATGCCTATGCTATCTACCGCATTACCGAAACCATCAGGATCATGTTATTCATGGTGACCGCCATACTGGTTTACAATTTTTACCCGATTACAGCGGTAATGATTATCCTGCTGGCGTTGCTGAATGACCTGCCTATTTTAACTATTGCTAAAGATAATACTTGGTTATCGCCAACGCCGGTAAGTTGGGATATGCGCAAAGTATTGAGCATTGCAACCGTGTTGGGTGTTGTTGGTGTAGCAGAAACATTTTTACTGTTGATTATTGCTAAAAATCATTTTCAGGTCAGTCTTGAACAGCTGCAAACCATTATTTTTCTTAAATTAGCAGTCGCAGGACATTTAACCTTATTGGTCGCCCGTACTCGGAATCGTTTTCTTACCCGTCCGTTTCCTGCGCCTATTTTGTTATTTGCGATTATCAGTACGCAAATCGTCGCCGCGCTCATTGCCGGGTTTGGATGGTTTGTTAATCCGATACCGTGGGAGTATGTCGGATTAATCTGGGCGTATTGTTTATTTTGGGTAGTTATTGAAGATAGTTTGAAATTATGGGTTTATCGGCATTTGGACTATACCAGTGAAAAACACAACCGCTTTCTCAGTCATCTTAAAGCTTCGCTGCATGGCTTCAGTTCAAAGCATAAAAGGACTTAAATCGACTAATACGTCTCCGGACAGCTATTTATGACAGGAACATTGATCACTCTAATGCTATTGATTGGTTTGTTTTCAGGAATTGCTTCAGGGATGTTTGGCATAGGCGGCGGTGTTATCATCGTTCCGGCGTTGATCTACTTGGCCAAATTTTCTCAACACGCAGCCATCGGCACCAGTTTGGCAGTTTTATTGCCTCCCATCGGCTTGTTGGCGGTATTGGAGTATTACCGCCAGGGTAACATCGACTTAAAGTCGGCATTCATTGTGGCTATAGCATTTATGGTTGGTGGATGGATAGGTGCCAATGCGGCTAATCATATGAATGGACATCTTTTGAAATTATTGTTTGGTATTTTTGTATTAGGAATTGGCGGCTACTTAGTATTCGATGCCGTGAAATTGATGAAATAACTAAACGAGGTTTTTGAACCATTCAATGGATCAGCTATTAATGAATCGTTTTCCAATTCTGACAAAACTGTAATCTTCTTGTCATACTGCTGTTAGGAACAGGCTGTTACTCTTTCAGTATGCAACGATTATTACTCATTCCGACACTGTTTACCTTTTTAAGCTTTATGCTTAACGGCTGCGCTGAATTTCAGGATAAGCCGCTAAATGCCGCCGATTCAGCAACTCACATCGAAGCACGTAGCCTGTCCAGCGCAGGACTACGTGATTTTATCGATAGCGTGCTTGCAAACAAAACCGGGCAGCCTCCTAAAACATGGGATTTGGATCGGTTAACGCTGGCGGCGATTTACTACCATCCCGATCTTGCTTTGGCCCACAGCCAAGCAGAAACAATCGATGCCGCCACCATTACCGCAGCGCAACGGCCTAATCCCAATATCAATGTTTCGCCGACCTGGATCAGCAATCTGGCGACAGCGGCGGCACCCTGGATTATTGCCGGTTATATCAGTATTCCGATAGAAACCGCCGGGAAACGCGGTTTTCGCATGGCAAAAACAGCGCATCTCAGCGACGCGGCGCGATTGCGGGTGGCCGATGCGGCTTGGTGGGCGCGCGGGCGGTTACGCCTGGCAATGCTGGAAGTCTACGCGGCACAGGAGGCGGAACGATTGGTTGGGCAGCAAGTCGTCATTCAACAGGCGATGACAGAACGGCTGGAACAACAACTTACAGTGGGCGAAATTGCCCGTTCCGAGGTCATCCGTTCGCATCTTGCCTTAAATCAATTGAAATTGAATGCGACTGCGACGCAAAAAAGACGTGCCGAAAGCCGGGTGTTGCTGGCCGCCGCTATCGGTGTGCCGGTTGATGCGCTGGCAGGAATTGAATTGGATTTTGGCACGCTTTCTCAAGCCCCCGATTTGAAGACGATTCCTGTCGCAAAATTGAGGGAAACCGCCTTGCAGAAGCGCCCCGATGTGTTAGCTGCATTGGCCGATTATGATGCCGCGCAATCCGCACTGCAATTGGAAATTGCCAATCAGTATCCCAATATCCAGGTCAATCCCGGTTATACCTGGGAAATGGCCGAAAGCCGCTGGCTGTTGGGTTCAAGTGTGCTGTCTTTGCCGATCTTTCATCAAAACCAAGGCGCGATTGCCGAAGTCGAAGCCAAGCGCCATGAGCTTGCAGTACGTTTCGAAGCTTTGCAAGTCCGAATCATCGGCGATATTGATCTGAGCCATGCAGGCTTGGCAGCGGTGCTAACCAAGTGGCGCGATGCCGAAAATCAATTGCGCATCCAGCAGGATAACCTGCATTCGGCCAATGCCCTGTTTAAAGCCGGGGAAAGCGACCGTTTGGCGCTGCTCGGCGCGCAACTGGAAAATGCGCTTGCTGAACGCGCTCATTTGGATGTGTTGGTCGAAATGCAACAATCGCTGAATGCTTTGGAAAATACTTTGCGTTATCCCATTGATTCCATGCTGACTGCGGCAGTTATATCCGATTCCGCAAGCCGAATAGCGCCCCAATGAAACAGGCTATAAGAAAAGGTTATTAATGAGAAACTATAAAATCGCACTGTTAACCGCCTGCATAGCCTTGAGTTCCGCCGTATCGGCTGACGAGCCGGAACCGGCAACCGAAGTCGCTGTGCAGATTGGGCATATCATCAAGACCACTTTACACCGCTATGTACTGGCTTATGGTATGGTCGAACCTGAACCAGCTACCGGCGGCAAACCGGCGGCCAGTTCGAAAGTTGCCGCGCCGCTTATGGGCATTCTCACACAAATCCATTGCGAGGAAGGCCAGCCCGTTAATAAAGGGGATTTATTGTTCGAGCTGGATACGCGTAGCGCCGACGCGCTGATTGCCAAAGCCGAAGTGGCCGTCGAATTTGCGCAAAAGAATTTTGCTAGAAAACAGCAACTCAATGCGACCGATAACGTCTCGCGCAAGCTCTATGACGAAGCGGAACAGCTGCTGCAAAACGCCCGCAAGGATTTGCAGAGCGCTAAAACGCAGAGAGCGTTGTTGCAGATTAAGGCACCTTTATCCGGCATCGTGGCAGCCATCCATTTCAAGGTCGGCGAGGCAATCAACCCGAATGCGATAGTGGCGGACGTGATCGACCTGGATCGTTTGGACGTCGCTATTCAAGTGCCGAGCCGGGAAGCGGTCATGCTTAGCTTGGAGCAGCCGGTCGAAATCAGCGCCGATTCGCCGGTTCAAGCGGAAAAATTGATCTTTGTCGGCCCTCAGGTCAATCCTCTGACCGACACCGTGTTGGTTCGGGCAACGCTCAACAAAGATTCCGGCCTGCGCCCCGGTCAATTCGTCAATGTCCGCATCGTCGTGGACGAGTTAGTCGACCGTTTGGCGGTTCCTATCGAAAGCGTGGTGACCAGAGATGGGGAGAGTGTGATTGCCTTGGTTGAGGGCGACAACGCGAAACAAAAGGTTATCAAAGCGGGTTTGCGCGACGGCAAGCTGATCGAAATATCGGGCGAGGGTTTGCAGGAGGGCACGACTATCGTCACCCAAGGCGTTTACGGCCTTCCGCCTGAGACGCGGATACGGGTGTTGAAATAATGCGCCCTTCTTCTTCTGCCGTCGGCTCTTTCTCCACCCGTCACGGCCTAGTCATTGCCTTTCTTTGTGTCGCGCTGTGCCTTGCCGGTGGCTATGCGGCGCTGGGCATGCCGTCATCGATCTTTCCGCAAACCGATTTCCCGCGTGTGGTCATCCTGATCGACAATGGCGTGATGCCTGCCAACGAGATGATGGCGATTATCACCCGTCCGGTCGAAGAAGCGATGAAAGACATTCCCGGCGTACGCACCGTGCGCTCTAAAACCGGGCGCGGCTCGGCGGAAATCAACGTATTTTTCACCTGGCAAACGGACATGGTGCAGGCCGAACTGTTCGTGCAGGGGCGGCTTGCGGTCGTGCAAAAAACGCTGCCGGCGACCGCAGGCTCGGCGGTTTGGCGGCTTACCTTCGCCGCCTTTCCGGTAGTCGGTCTCAGTCTGACCGGGCCTTCGCATTCGCTGACCGAGCTTTGGGAAACGGCGCGTTACACGATTGGCCCGCGCTTGCTACGCATACCCGGCGTGGCCCGCACCGGCATCGTCGGCGGACGAGCGCCGGAATATCACGTCATCGTCGATCCTTTGCGTTTACAGGCCGTCAATTTAAGCCTAAGCCAAGTCAGCGATGCGTTGATCAGAAACAACTTGATAGCGTCGACCGGCATGTTGGAAGAAAATTACAAGCTTTACCTGACCGTAGTGGATGGCCGCGTCCATACGGTCGAGGACATCGAAAACCTGACTGTTTCGGTATCCGGCAACACGCCGTCTATCGGAGCCGCGCAACCGGCTGCAAGCGCCGTCCACCCGATCCGTATCAAGGATTTTGCCCGGGTTGAACGCAGCCAGGAGCCAGTGTTCAATATTGTCACCGCGAACGGCGTCAATGCTGTCCTGCTCAATGTCTACAGCCAGCCGGACGGCAGCACCCTCGAC
>JADHTX010000197.1 GCA_016784875.1 Methylobacter sp. | reverse complement strand
CCTGAACACGGCGTACTCTGTCACTGCGGGGATTGGTTTTATTGATGTGTAGTGGCAATAGTCACTGAGACGGTTAAGCCACTTCGATAAATTCAAGCCTTCCAACCAAGTTGCTTCTTCGGCCAATAAGCGCAGTTTGTTTCCTAATGGAAATGCCTTGCTACCATATTCTGGAAACGAAACAGCAACCAGCGAATGATTCTCGCCCACCTTGTTTTCAACAAGCGCCAGGTGAATTTGTTGATAGACCTTTTGCCAGAGAAAGCCAAGATTGGCCTCGGCATCCGGGAGCAGGGTTATGTCGCAATAGTGTTTCATGATGCGCTCCTGTTATTTATCGCTCTCACCGAACACGCCACCACGCACGAGGACAGCCATGACGTAATGTTGGTCCTCAATGTTATTCAGTTGCTCACCACGTGCCCATGCATCAAAAAATGTGTAAAAGTCTTGCTTGTCTTTCGGGGTGCGATAGGCGCGACCTAGATTGGTCACTGCTCCATAGGGTTCTACCGCTATTGGACCAGCACTTTGGTTGGCATTGGTAAAATCGGGGTACCAGGTATCAATAGTGCGAATAGCGTTACCAAGCTTTTGAGAGTGCATGGCAGCAATATCATTCACGGAATACAATATTTTGCTTTTTTCACCTTTGCCCTTATCCAAAACCAATTCTTCACTGGGATAAACTTCCTGGGCTTTGCCCATTTGCACGTAGCAATTTACATCCAGTAGTAAAAAGCCATCTTCGCTAGCAAGCGTATTAGCCATTAGGTTTGCTAACTCATTTACTTCTGGGTTTGTTACGCCAAACTCACGGAGGCCGATTTGGCTTGCATCAAACGTCCAGCTTTGGTTAACCGAATTATTTTTGGCATTTACTTGCACTTCAATATTTTCGGCACCTACCCGGTTACGCCATAAAAAACGTGCATTCGCCACGTTGGTGGCATAGCGTGCTGCTAGCTCAGTAAATCCGTGCGTATCAATATAGGTTTGCGCTGCCGTGCTGTAGCTTTGTTTAAATAAAGCATTATTACAGGCAGAGGGTTGAGTAATACCGCCCAATACTTTTAAAGTGAAATGTAATTTCAATGTGTCCTGGTGAGGCTCTAAGGCACAGGCATCTACACGCTGTAAATTCGGCTTTTCTACTTCAGCATTTAATTTTTGTGGATCGTTCTGAATGGCTGGTTTTAAGCGATTGGAAATTGTGCCTCGCACTGATTTCTCCTGTAACCTCAGTGGTCTTACTTCATTTCTATTATCCCAATTAGTGCCATACATATAACCGTCACTGGGAACCAATTTTTTTTCAAATGCGAGTACAGATGCAATGTTTTCTTTTTTAGCCATGGTTGTTTCTCCTTGTGTTTTAAATTAAGCAAATTCGTCGTGTAAGTCAGCCGTAACCGTATTAAGGGCTACGCATTGATATAAATTGTTTTCACCATCTACCTGATAACGCCATAGCAGGTCGGTAATAGATTCAAAGCGATGAGGCATTTTAAATTCGCCCAGTGTCACCAGGCTTTCAGCAAAACGGTGCGGGTTGTCTGGGTCGCGCTGGTTTTTGGCCAGGCCTAAATCGCTAATGCCGTGAAAGCCTGTGGCAATAGGTACAATCCAACCTGCAGGTTTATCGGGCTGTGTTTTACGGCGGCTTTTCCAAATAACTTCACCGACTTCGGATTGCTCGCAACTATGATGTATCGCCACATATTCAATTAAGGCATCCATTGCGTCCTGACCTTGTTCCATAGCTTCCACCATTAAATCGCGTCGCTCGATCAGCACATAGCCCGGCATTACCTTGCGTGTTAGCCTGCTTAGGTCTGCCCTGTTACTTTCTTCTATGACAAGTATTTCGGGCGGGCTGAAGATTTGAATATCACCCCCCGCCATTTTCATGTTGCTGTTAAGTATGTGAGATACGCGCTCTTTTATAACTTCGTCCTGCTCCTGGCTTACGCCTTGCATTTCAACCAGTAAAGACACATCGAGATGGCAGCGGGCTTCCTCAATAAAAGACGAACGCGCGCCTGTTTTATCTAATGGGTTACCTGTGCCAACAATAGATGACACAAAATCATTGCTGCCACGGTAGGTTTGTAGATCCATGTGGTGGCTTATTACACCTGTTGCAACAACAGTTACGCTAACCCCTTGATCATTTAACTTGCGCTGCAATGCATGGGTAGCACCTAGCCATGCGGTCATTGCCGGAAATCCAATGGTAAACGGGCTTGATAGCGCATTGGCATTATGGATACGAAGGTGTGGTATTAACAGAATCCGTTTATAGCTCATCGTAGTGCCTCCCTATTTTTTACCACCTGCTCATGGATATACTTGTATTCTTCATCTGAAAACATAAATGCCGTTTTTCCCACGATTTTTGTGTAGCCATGAAACATAAAGCTGGCAACAGATTTACAAAGGTCATCTAACCATTCGTTTTCATCTACTCGTGTGTTGATATGCTCAGGGCATAACCAGATTTTCTGGGTTTTATTAAGTCGGCTGGTGTCTGGGTTGTATTGCGTTTCGCTTACGTTACGCACTAACCACATTCTTTCGATAATTCGGTCAAGAATTGATTGATAATATTCATCTCGTTCGGCGCGGATTTGCCAATTATTTTTGTGCTTAAGAAATAACTCATGTAATGCATTGAATAAATCTCGGCACTGGTAGTAATTGATTGACTGGCTAAAGAATTCAGTTGAGGGGAATTGAACGTCACGCTTGTATAGCTTGGGTGGGGCACTTGATAGCAGGTGAGCTTTGCCGCGATTTTGAAAATTGAGCACGCTAATATTTTGAGTTTTGGTGCCACCATAGCCAATGGTGGTTAAGCCAGGTAGCTGTAAGTAACCGCATTCGTGCATTTCGTTAGCTTTTTCACAAGCCCTCGCTACTTTGGTTCCATCTGAAAAGCGAATACTGTCTATACGCTTTTTAAGCTCAAACATCAGGCCGGATGCGGATAAAATCGATAGTTGGTGATAGCTGTCGCCTACTGGAAAATAAACTTGTTTGATTTTAGAGCTAGTGATTGCACTACCAATATCGTTCTCAATCATCGCTAAAAACCCAGTTTTTAGTATTTGATATGACTCGGTTTTTATATCCAACAGGTTATGTGCTAATTCGCTATCTTGCTGGATATGGCTTAACAATGATTGGCCATCATCCATATTGAGCATTAAGAATTTATACACATCTAACGCAGCTGCGTTACCCAATGCGTCAGTGTCAACTTCTACATTTCCGTTTCGTAAATAACCATCACTAGATCGCTCGCTTGCAGCGATTACTGAGGATGCATAGCCATTTTTATTCTTTCGTGAACTCGGGTGGCTAAACGTACATGGGTGAGTTGATATTGATATTTGCCCAGCTCGCTTTGCGGCATTTGGTAGCCACTGCTCCAATGAAAAAATCTGGTTGCACTCTAGTTCTTTTTCTTTCGCTTCAATCTCAGTCATAGAGGCCTTAATGGTTTTTTTAAGCCATGCGGCTTTCCTATCCTGAAAAAAATCGTTAATCGCTTTATCAATCATAAAATCTCCTTTAAACCCTCATCAATCCAAATTGATCGTTATATTCATAATTAGCTTTTTCATTATGAGGGAAGCTCAACTCCCCATAACGCATTGAAATGCTTCGTGAACTCTTTTCATGTTGTTCAGCCTGCGTATGTACTTCTGATTCGTAATTTCGTGACAGCCATAGTCGTTCTGCTTCTTCTGGTTTTAGATTAATGCGCTTAATATTTAGCACTTGCTCACGGGGTACTGGAAAACCTTTTTCATTCTTTTCACAGAAGATGCATTCTTGCTGGTCTTCATCAAAAGTAAGAAAGATTTTCAAGTTTGGAGGGCCATCTCTAAATGGCGCTAACTTTTGTGGGTAAGCGGTTAAAAACCAGGCTTCGCGCAGCCAGCCTTGCAATACCGCAGGCCCTTTACTGTCTGTTCGATAATCAGCCAATAAAGATTTAATAACTGAGTGCTCTAAATCTGCTAGCTGTCTGGTTGGCTGCAGTGGTTCTGGCCTTTTAATTCGGGGGATAGCATCTAAACGCTCTAGTAGAGCATTTGCATCAAGTAAGTCATTCAAGTTGTGGCTTTCAAGTCTAGAATTACCTTCGCCCTCAAACCCCGGCCTGTTAAATACCGCGAAATTGTCTCGATGTTTATTTTTTATGCCTTTCCAGTTGAACTGCAACAAACTGATGTTTGGTTCAGTCACCGCCGTTTTACGATGGCGGCGAACCCGTCCCGCCAACTGAATAATTGAGCGAAAAGAAGAGGGTTCTACTACTGCCCAGTCAAAATCATGATCGCGTCCGACTTCTTCCACGGGCGTTGCCACCAATATAAACAATACATTTTTTACCTGCGGCTCCTGACTACTTATTTGTTCAAGATGTCGCCGAATAACAGGGTTTGAAAATGCCTTTGGTGGTTCACCTTCTGGCTGCTTGCGCTTTAATACTTTATCTAGATGTTCTTCTTGTTTATGGCGCATCAGCAAAACTTGTTGGCTATGGTAGGCCATGGTTCGTATTTGCGTATCTGCTGGTATGTCTGTGCCCAATAGATATTTGGCTAGGGCAATACAGGGCTGAATATTAGCCATACGCACCACGCCAAACGAAACCGCTAGCCCACTTTTATCATCAACAGTGTGGTGGTAATGATGTTTACTGATTGCGCTCTCGGCTATCAGTTTAAAGTAAGCCTGTTGTTTGTTGTCTATAACAGTGTCTTCGTTGGGTTTATCAGGAAATTCTGAAAACAGTTGTTCGCAGGGCGTTATGTCTGCTTTGCGCTTAACCTGTTGTTTTAATAATTTGTCTGTCCGTTTTTCTATAAATTTTTCGTGCTGCTCTCGGTAAGCCAATACTGAATCTTTGCATACCCTGCCTGTGTTGCTAGCCACTTCGGTATTAAATTCATCTATCCACGCGCAGCCAATATCTGGCCTGGCATTACGGCTTTGGCAATAGATTTGCCAGCCTTCACGGTAAGCATTGAAATAACCTTCAGCTAAATCGGGTGAAATAGTTGCCGATGAAATCATCACTTTACGGCCTAACATACCCGCCAAATGAATTAATCGCCCAATGGCAATTAAGTCTTTACCCGAAAAATCGTCTATCTCATCAATCACAACGTCGGAAGACATGAGACGTAATGTGGGCAAAATATAGCGCCCACCGCGACTGGTTTCTGTCGCTGCCATGAGGTGGTCGATAGTGCAGGCGAGTACTGGAGCATAGAGGAAGCTTTTATCACGCTGCTTAGGCAATACCGTTGCCATACCTTCTTCTGGTATGGCGCAATCGTAATCAACTTCTTCTTCAAGCAGGGATTCTTGCGATTCAGAGCCGCTTTGTTCGAAGCTGAGTTCATCGTTTTCTTGTTGGGCTTGCTGATGTAATTCCATAACTGCGCGAGAACCAATGAGTACCGCCAATTCCGTTTCATCCAGTCTAACCCGTTCTCGGTATTCATCGCCTGTTTGCAAGGTTAAGGTGCGCAAGCCCAACGCCAAAACAAAACGCAGGCTACTGCCATCATCTGATAGTGCTTGCATCACTTTGGCATTGGCAAAAGTTTTACCACAGCCTGTACTTGCCATATTGACTGCGAAGAAGCCTTGTTTCACTACCGTATCTTTTCGCCACGTTCTAATTTTTCCTACCGCTTTATCCTGCCAACGGTATTCCCTGAGACTTAATTTTTTTAATGCAGTAATGTCTTGCGCCACAGGTGGTTCTTTCTCGAAGGCAGGTAACAAGTGGGCGGTATTTAGCCCCCATCTGGCAACACCTACTAAATGTTCGTCGAGCTTTTGCTTCAGTTTTTTAGTTTTAAAGTCGGTATTTGCAAACAATCCTGGATTGCTCTGCCATTTTTTATTGGTATCTGCATTTTGTGATGAGTAGTAGTGATCTCCCAGCATTAGGCATAAACGGGAATAACTTAAAATTGATCGATAGCCACCATTATCCAGAGCGTCCAATGCTAGCTGCTCACAAGCTAACAACCGCTGGGACCATCTTTTTATGTCCTTTAACCACGGCTGCGAGGCGCTAAGTAAGCCATTAGGGAAGATAAAGCATTGCTTAACCCGTTGTTCATATTCATCATTATCGTATTTGTTTTGATAGCCCCACTGCTGACTTATGCGGCGTAGTATGTCGTCAATATTTGGGCAATATTCTGCACGCATATCTGTAGATTCATCAAAAGGTAAACGATGATGAGACACAATTAACCAGGCCACCAGCTTTGCCACTGGTGGCAGGTTTGCCAGCGGGTTAGTTACATGCTTAATAGCAATTTTTTTGATGCCTTCTTCGTTTATTTCTCCTTTACTCAAAGCTTCAAGCCAGCCCTTGTCATACAAATCACCAGTAGTATTTTGATGGTGTTGCACCAAAGCGTTCAGCAATAAACATGAAATCCATTCATGTCGAATTGGGTCACCCTTAAAGCCCATTTTATTAACAGGATTCAATTTTTTTTGAAACAACTGACTGGCTTTTCCCCAGTCATGCAGCAAAGCTGATACGGCGACCAATGCTTTTATTAACGGTAGCGCATGCCAATCGTTTTCAATGTGTGAACTCATTAAATCTCGTTGTGTACTATTCACCGGCACAATCCCCTGCGCATTAAACTTCCCCCTGTTCCCCACAATCCACACCAGCTCACTTCGACTCCTCGACCTCAACCAGTGACAACTCACCGCCGTATTCTTACTCGCCGTTTTCCGCAGCAGTTTCTTCACCGCCAGCAAACCT
>JADHTX010000196.1 GCA_016784875.1 Methylobacter sp. | reverse complement strand
TTGCCTCTCATCCCGACATACTGAAAGCCACTACTGTCAGCGGTAGCACTGCCATGGATATTGCTAAAAACAGTGAACACGAGGATATTTGCCAATGGATTGCTAAAAGCAGTAAAGGTCAAGTGCTAAATAGTGCTTGACTGAAAAAAAACATAATTTCAAAAAAACAACCAATAATCCTTTTTTTAGGCGCTGGCCTTTTGTAGAACAGACTTTTTATTTTAAATTTTTTAAGCGGTTTCTATTGGTTATGTCATCGTTAAATATGGAACCCTTATAGAATGCGGCTTTGGGGGAATGTCATAATTCGCATCAAATAAGACTTTTCACAAAAAGAAAAAACTTTCAACAATTAACGATGACATAGTCTTTCTATTCGATCCTGTAACTTCTTTCTTTCAATGTTCCGTTTAATTGAGCTTAGCGCTTGAATATTGCACGATAATATCGCCAACGATAAATAATGCTTAAATCCGTCAGCCAAGATCGATACATGTCTATGCCATACACTGGGAGGGCATTAATTGCCGATTTTACGACGTAACCATTACTAATCTATTCAGTGTATGACTGGAAAAATGAGAAGGCTTTTTCGTTATGGTGTATGGTTTTACCTTGGATGGTACGGCGTCTAATTTGGTCGATTTGGCGTTAGGCATACAGTAAAACTGTGTTGGCCTTAGCACGCTGCAATTCAACTATTTAATGCTCACCTTCGTAATAAGGCGGGATTGGTGTTGTCCTTGATGGCTTGCAAGTGGGAGTTTTTGTCACCCCCCAAAGAAGGCTGCTTAATATCGCGGCACTGAATTGTCGCAATCGCAAGACCAGGCATCGATTCCCCCGGTTAAATTTGCAATATGTTTAAATCCTGCGTGATTAAGATATAAGCAAGCTTGCGAGCTGCGGATGCCATGATGACAAATGACTACGATTTCCTGCTGGAGATTTAGCTCGCCCAGTCTTTGCGGGATTTGATTCAGCGGAATTAACACGCTGTTTTCTATGTGGGTGAATTCAAACTCATGGGGTTCCCTGACATCCAGCAAAAATAGATGCGGTTCATTTTGAATTCTGGTTTTTAACTCTGTCGCGGATAGTTGTGTTACGGGCATGGTTATCCTTTGTTAATAAATTTTTCTAAACGCTGCATGGCAATAGCCATTCTAGCGATGGATGTCGTATAAGCAAAGCGGAGATAGTGATTTTCTTCATTGGATCCAAAATCCCTTCCCGGGGTTACTGCAAGTCCTTCAGCTTCCAATAAATCCAATGCGAATTGAAAGCTGTCGTCGGTAAACTTTGAGCAGTTGGCGTAAATATAAAATGCACCGTCCGGCTTGATCGGAATGTCAAAGCCCAGTCGCAATAAAGCGTCATAAAGAAAATTACGCCGCTGTTCGAATTCGGCGCGTCTAAGCTCAAGTTCGTCCAGCGTGTGTCGGTCAAATGCGGCTAATGCGGCATATTGCGAGTGGGTTGCGGTGGCGATAAAAATATTTTGAGCTAGTTTCTCGGTGGCATCGATAAACGCTTCCGGCACGATCAACCAGCCGACCCGCCAGCCGGTCATGCCGAAATATTTGGAAAAACTGTTGATGACAAACACATCGTCGCTAAACGACAGTGCCGATGTCGCCTTACCGCCATAAACCAGGCCGTGATAAATCTCGTCGGAATAAAAACAGCCGCCTAATTCATTGACGGTGTCAACAGCCTGTTTCAATTGATTCGGAGCAATGAGGGTTCCGGTAGGGTTAGATGGCGATGCAATCAGCACACCTTTAGTGTTTTTAGCCCAGTGTCGCTTGATATGTTCGGAGGTCAGTTGGTAACGGCTGCTTGCGTCGACCGGAATGGTTTTGGCTTTACCGTCAAACAACTTGATGAAGTTGCTGTTACAGGGGTAGCAGGGGTCGGCCATAAGTAGTTCTTCCGACGGGTTAAGCGTTACCCCCAGCGCTAATAAAAACGCCCCTGAGGCGCCTGGTGTGACAAAAATACGCTTCTTGTTCACGGTTACCGAATACTGCTGCCGATAAAAATCGGCTATTTTTTCACGTAGCTTAGGCAATCCGGCAGCTGGCGTATATTTCACTTCGCCTGTTTTAAGCTGTCGAATGCCGGCATCTAGAATGGGCTTTGGTGTCGCAAAATCAGGCTCGCCGATTTCCATGTGAATGATGTCTTTGCCCACAAGCTCCAACTGTTTTGCGCGTCGTAACAACTCCATTACATAAAATGGAGAGATTCCCTGTGTTCGCATTGCCGGTCGTAGGTCCATAATCTTGTCACTTATCACAAAAGCGTAGAATCATACCAATAAACCTTGCTATCCGGTTGCTATTCTGCTAAAAATGCGCGGTTTTAATTAATCTTGTCTTAGGAGTTAATGGATGACCGATAGTACTAAAACTGGCGAATCACCTTTCAGTTTTAAGCCTTATCAAGCAAAAGAAGGCGAAGAGTATATGAATACTGCTCAATTACAACATTTTGAGCGCATTCTTAGAAACTGGAAAGGCGAATTAATGCACGAAGTGGATCGTACGGTGCATTACATGCAGGATGATGCATCGAATTTTCCTGATCCTAATGACCGAGCGTCTCAGGAATCGGAATTCAGTCTGGAATTAAGAACCCGTGATCGTGAACGACGGCTTATCAAGAAAATTGATGAGGCCCTTAAAGAAATCGAGTCCGGGGATTATGGTTACTGTGAGTCTTGCGGCATTGAAATCGGCATACGCCGTTTGGAAGCCAGACCCACGGCCACTCTGTGTATCGACTGCAAAACACTCGATGAAATTCGTGAAAAACAAATGGGTTAAGTCTGTACAGCCCATCCACCATTGGCCGGTTCGCACCTTCGCCCACCGGCCCTTTACACCTCGGTTCTCTATACACGGCTTTGGCCGGATTTTTGCAGGCACGCTCACAACAAGGCCGCTGGCTGTTACGCATTGATGACCTTGATACCCCCAGGAACATAAAAGGCTCCGCCGAGACGATATTAAAAACGCTGGAAGCCTTTGGCCTGCATTGGGATGATGACGTTTATTACCAAAGCCGACATATCGACGTTTATAACGATATGATTAACGACTTGCAAAGAAACAAGCTTATCTATCCCTGCACATGCAGTAGAAAAACACTGACAGCGAGTGCGAGTGATAGAAGCGACATTTACCCAGGCATTTGTAGAGACCGGCAAACTCCGCCTGATGGTCCTTATGCATTGCGCATTAAAACCGATAACCGCATTATTGCCTTTCAGGATGATCTGCAAGGACTGATTTCCCATAATATCGCTGAGCAGGATGGCGATTTCATCGTGCAGCGCAAAGACCGGATTATTGCGTATCAATTTGCCGTGGTGATTGACGATGACATGCAACATGTTAATCATATCGTTCGCGGCTTTGATTTACTGGATGCAACACCTAAGCAGATTTACCTGCAACAACTGCTGGGAATGGTTATGCCCCGCTATATGCATGTCCCGATTATTGTTGATCGGCAAGGCTATAAACTCAGCAAACAGACTCAGGCGATGGCCGTTGATTTAACATCGCCTAATCGGGTCATCTTTGAGTTGCTGGTTTTATTAAAACAGAATCCGCCGATTGAGTTGCAACAAGCTTCGGTTACCGAGCTGCTTAGCTGGGCAATTGAGCATTGGAATCCGCTGTTGTTAAGCAATACGCCTGCCGTTAGTTAAGTTTTTTTGAGTATTCCGTATTTAATTTATTTTGGATGCATTAAATCTTGCAGAATTTCATTGATTTGTTGTTTTACTTGTTCCGGGTCGTCTTCTGAGCCTATTTGCTGTTGCATTTGCATTAAACTTTGAGCTAATTTCATGCGTCCCTCAACTTCTAAACCGGCGAGATTAGCTTTTGCTTCGATAGCTTTAGCGTCAAGTATGTTTTGTGTGCTGCTTTCAAACAATGATTTAAAGGTTTCCACCATTCGAATTAAAAATGCATAAAGCAAATCAGCGGAAAAACCGCCTAAAATGGCTAATAACGGTCGAGCGACTCCCTTTGACAGCACCCCATCGGATTGGATGGACTGTTCTGATATCAGCACCGCCAGCAGCAGTCCTGCAATAATACCCAGCGAAAAACGAATCCAGTAAGACGTTTGATAGCTAGGATCGTAAGTGCCTTTAGAAATGAAGTCATTGGCCTTATATAGGGCTGCAAATGATGCGCCTAAACCGGCGGCACCGATATAAAAAATCAGGCGAGCTAATTGATTTGCTCCATTAGCATACAAAACGTCTTCTGCTAATGTATCTCCATTGATAAATGGGCTGGCCATCAGACCAATAAAGATAAGCAGGGAAAAAATGGCAGCCAACATTAGTTGACGAACTAATGAAACCGGGCCCAGAAATTTAAGTGCCGATCCGGTTTTTTGTTCTCTATCGAGTAATAAAATAGTTTGCGGTATGGCAGGATCAATGATGCGCGCTAACAAATCGTGAGCATCAACCAAGGTGTCGATATCCATGTCTCTTTGAATGTGCGGCGAGTCGTCCCCATCCCGGGTCTGACTGTAATCTTCAAAGGCTTCAATATTTTTAATAGTGTTGGCAGGAACAGCTTTTCCCTTTTCCATGGCGTACTTGGCCATTGATTTGCATTCCAGGTAGATTTGATTGCGTAAATCGAGGTGATTGTAAGAAGAATAAGTGTTTTTGTTTGTCACGAGAGAACCTCAGTTATTGTTATTATTTAGTGTAGAGCGTGAATAGCGTTAGTTTTGAATATTTGTAAGTTGTTACCTTAGCGCTTGTCGAAGTATGAATGGTTTCTACGTCGCCACCCATTTGATGGGCATTCCTTACATCTCGGTCATGAACAGATGGTCTCAGAATTGAATTCTGTAGAAGACATCACTACTCGATTACGACCTTCCTGCTTGGCCCGGTACATTGCCTTGTCGGCAGCGGCTATTAGTGAGGGGAACTCCACGCCGACATGTATCGAATCGGATACGCCGATGCTGATGGTGCTGCGTAAAGATTCGCCGCCGAACTCCATTACCATAGCTTCATAGGTTTGACGCAGGCGATCACCCAATTTCCAGGCATCTTTTTCGATAGTCGACGGCAGCAGAATACAAAACTCCTCGCCACCATAGCGGGCGAAGTAGTCGTCGCTTCGAATGGTATTTTGCGCCAGTGCAGCAAGACGCTGCAATACCTTATCGCCTATTGGGTGGCCGTAGCGGTCGTTGATGGATTTGAAATGATCGACATCGATCATCATGACGGCCAGCGTATCACCGGTACGATTACATCGCGCTGAAAGTCGGGTGGCTTCCTGTTCCAGGCTTCGACGGTTTAATGCCCCGGTTAACACGTCGGTCGATGCCAGTTTTTGCAGATCAGCGGCAAGTCGGTAATTCAGCATCAGCACAAGCCCAAAGGCTATGCACATTTGCGCCATGCTGCCAACAAAAAATGTTGCGGGATTGATAGGAGTATGCGAATAAAGGCTATAGGAGTCGGGCGGCGCGAGGAAAACGATGACTGCTCTGGCCAGAAACATTGCTGCAACGACAGCAAATGACGCGCCGGTAAACCAATATGCAGTACGTAATGGTTGTGAGATACGGATAAATAAAACACGGGCGCAGGCCGCGTTTCCCAATGCGAATGCCAGTGAATTGGCGACGGCGCGACTATGAATATCAGGATGAAAGACAGCAAACCAGAGGCTTTGTATAAACACCACTCCAGCTAGCAACAATGGAATATATCGGTTACAGCTTCCTGACTTGAATGCTTGAATTCCGTTGAATTGCAAACCTATTCCAGCCGCCATTAAGGTGGCGCCAAATGATAAAACCCACGCACTGTCGAGTCCCAGATGACTATAGGAAAAGCCCAGGCCTAGCCCTATGCATAAGCTACCTGCGGCCCAGTGCAGGACTCCGTGAGTATTACGGGCATATAATCCCGCCAGTGTAAGCAGGCCGGAAAACAGCAAGCTCAGCGCAGATAGCATCACCATCATCGTGCGGATGTCGAGAGTCATTGTATCATCGGATAGTGGGCAGAATTTTATGTTGCGAGTGCACAATAGACCTAGTTAGGGCTCGTATTTTTAAAAAAAGGTTGCCGTCCAATTAATGCAGGGCGGTAAAAAATGAATTTTTCCTGTCGGTAGTCGGCTCGCCGTTTATATAACTTTATCATTATATACTAGACCATCCATAAGAACGGTGACGAATAATTGCATTTTTTTCAGGGTAAAGCGGTTTCGCGCATTGCTGATAATTAAACGGCTATAGCATACAATGAGGTTAGGCGACCGGGTCGGCACATTAATTTACTTTTGTGGGTTACAGCTATGAATAATTTTTCGAGTAGTACACAAATACGGCAATTTATTCCGGGTATTTTATTAGTCGGTCTTTTATTGCTGGGTTTTATGGTGTTGCGTGAGTTTCTACTCACCTTGACCTGGGCGCTGATTATTGCTTATGTAGTCTGGCCGCCCTATCAGTACTTAAAATATCGGCTTAAAATAAATGCCACGCTGAGCGCGGCGTTGATGACGACAATTATTGCGGCAGCGATCTTCCTGATCGTCTACTGGCTGGCGGCTATGTTGCAAGATGAACTGAAAACCGCCTATCAAACATTGGTGAGCGGTTTTAATCAGGATACTTATCGTTTGCCCGATTTTATCAAGCGTATTCCGTGGCTGGGCAACACGGCTCAACAATGGTTAGACCGGGTGATAGACGACCGGGCTGGAGTTATTGTCCAATTTACCGACTGGGCTAAACAGTGGTCGGGCGAATTTGCCCAATTCCTCGGTGGAATCGGTCATT
>JADHTX010000195.1 GCA_016784875.1 Methylobacter sp. | reverse complement strand
CAGAATTTCCTCGGGCAATTCCAGCAATTCTTCTTCGGTTAGTTGCAGCAGGTCGTGGTCGCTTAATTTCATTGGCATTAATGTACAACTTTTTTAGGCAACTTTGTGAGTTTTTTGGCTAGGGGTCTGAATAATTACGTTAAAAATTGGAATGCCTAAGGAGGCGTTAGCTAAAAAGTGTAACAATATGCTGAGATCTGGATTAACTTTAAAGGGGCATTTACGATCCATTTGTTATACTTATTTATTAACATATTTTGACTATACCCGACTCCAACTCGGCACTACGCGGTTCATTGGTTGTCTTTGTCGAAGCCAACCAGGCGGTCAGTGTCAGATCTTGAGTCTATTTTTTAAAGCCATCAGATCAAATCTGAACTAATCACATGAACGTTATCAACAACATTCCTCCACTAGTCTGGCTGTTAATCGGCATTGTCATCGGCGCATTTACCATGCGCCTGCTGACTGGCAAAGATAAAACCCTCATCCAGCAACTCTCGACCGATCTGGCTGTCGCTGGAGAAAAACTCAAGCAGTTTCAAAACCGTGAAAGTGAATTCAAACAGTTACAGCGGCTGTTTATCGAGACAAAATCCCAGAATGTCGAATTGCAGACCCGCATGGATGAGCAGGTGAAGAATACCTCAGAAAAATTGAAATTATTGTTGGATGCGGAACTGCGATTGAACACTCAGTTTGAAAACCTGGCCGGTAAGATTTTCGACGAGCGCAGCAAGCAATTCACCGAACACCATAAAACCAGCCTGGATCATATCGTCACACCACTCAGGGAGCAGCTGGGCGAGTTCAAGCAACGCATCGAAACGGTTTACGATAACGAGAACAAAGATCGTATATCATTGCGAGAGGAGATAGTCTCGTTAAGGCGCGATACCGCACAAATGAATCAAGAGGCTCTTAACCTGACCCGCGCCTTAAAAGGCGATAAGAAAACTCAGGGCAACTGGGGCGAAATGATTCTGGAAAAAGTGCTGGAAAAATCGGGGTTACGCAAAGGCATCGAATATGAAACACAGGGCGCATTCCGGGATGAGGATAACCGGCTATTCAAGCCGGATGTGATTGTCCGTTTGCCCGAAGATAAGGATGTGGTGATCGATTCCAAAGTGTCCTTGCTGGCTTATGAACGTTATTGCTCGACTGAAGATGACCAGGAACGCGTTACTGCATTAAAGCAGCATACCGAAGCAGTGCGGGAACATATCAAAGGCTTAAGCAACAAGGATTATTCCGGATTGAAAGGCCTAAGGTCTCTGGATTTTGTGTTGTTGTTTATGCCGATAGAGGCGGCCTTCATCGCTGCATTCCAGGCCGATGAACGTTTATTTACCGATGCCTTCGAGCATAAAATCATCGTGGTCACTCCGACGACATTATTAGCGACATTGCGCACTATAGAAAATATCTGGCGCTATGAACGACAAAACGAAAATGCCCGCGCTATCGCCGATAAGGCCGGGCTGGTTTACGACAAAATTCGCGGCTTTGTCGACGATCTGGATAAGCTGGGCAAACAGCTCAGCACCGTCAACAGCACCTACGACGGCGTGATGAATAAATTAACTCAGGGTAACGGCAATTTGATTCGCCAAGCCAGCAGTTTTGTCGATCTTGGCGTTAAGGTTAAAAAGGCCTTCCCTAAAAGCATCACCGAACAGGCGGGGCTCGATAATAATGAGCGTAAGCAATAATTGATTTTTACCGGCATCTTGCAAAACATCGCGCTTGCATTTATGCGATACTACGCGGCTTAAAAAATTGGTATCGCTCCGGCCCTCTGACGTTGGACCGATAATTCAGCCGTATGCCGAAAAGGTCTATATTTGTTTATGCTAAACAGATTTATTCCGGTTTATCGCTATTTTTTGCTCACCATAAATGAGACAGATTAGAAATTTATGATTACCTGCTTAATTAGGAGTAACAGATGACCGCACTGATTGGCATCATCATGGGCTCGACGTCCGACTGGGAAACTATGCGCCATGCAGCGGAAACACTCGAGCGACTCGGCATCCCGCATGACGTTGAAGTCGTTTCGGCACACCGTACCCCGGATAAACTGTTTGATTATGCTGAAAGCGCTGAAAGCAAAGGCCTGGAAGTGATTATCGCAGGCGCTGGCGGAGCGGCGCATTTGCCGGGCATGACCGCTGCAAAAACTGTTGTGCCGGTATTAGGCGTACCGGTGCAATCCAAAGCCCTTAATGGCATGGATTCCTTGTTGTCCATCGCTCAAATGCCTGCCGGTATTCCGGTCGGTACCCTGGCAATAGGCAAAGCGGGTGCAATCAATGCGGCATTATTGGCAGCCGCCATCATCAGTAATAAACATGCCCAATACCGGGCCGCATTAAACGATTTCAGACGTGAGCAAACCGAATCGGTACTTGCAAACTCAGATCCAAGAGCAGGGGACGATTTATGATAGTTGGGGTATTGGGCGCCGGTCAGCTTGCCCGAATGATAGCATTAGCGGGTACACCGTTGGGACTGGATTTTATTTTTCTCGACCCATCTGCCGATGCCTGCGCCAACAAGCTGGGCGAAGCCTTAATCGGCGACTACAATGATCCGAAATTGCTGGCGCAGTTGGCGGAACGCGCCGATGTGGTCACTTACGAATTCGAGAACGTTCCGGCTGAAGTCGCCGAGTTTTTAGCCTCCCACACCCAAGTGCACCCCTCTCCGAAGGCGCTGGCTGTTGCTCAGGATCGATTAGTCGAAAAAAGCTTTTTCTTTGGACTCGGCATTCCTACGCCGGATTATGCGGCGGTGGACAGCCTCGAAAGCCTGCAACAAGCCATGACCACCATCGGCTATCCCGCTATTTTGAAAAGCCGCACCCAAGGCTACGACGGTAAAGGTCAGTCGCTGCTCAAATCGGCGGACGATTTAACCGGCGCATGGGAACTGTTGCAAGGCGTCCCGGCAGTCGGTCGCATCGGTTCCCTACCGATTACGACACTTCTGACCTCCATGGATGGAGGAAATGCCGAGGACTGTCGGGAGCAGTCTCGGCCGCCATCCCTAGCAGTCGGTCGCATCGGTTCCCTACCGATTACGACACTTCCGCCATCCCTGGCAGTCGTCGAAGCCTTTGTGCCGTTTAACCGCGAAGTGTCGATCATCGCCGTGCGCAGCGTTTCGGGTGAAGTTGTTTTCTACCCGTTATCGGAGAATTTACATCGAGGCGGCATCCTGCGCGTTTCGGAATGCAGCGCCAACGACCCTATGCAGCAACAGGCCGAAAGCTATGTATCGCGCTTATTGGAAGCGCTGGATTATGTCGGTGTACTGGCCTTGGAATTGTTTGAAATAGACGGTCGACTGCTGGTGAACGAATTCGCGCCGCGGGTGCATAACTCCGGCCATTGGACGATAGAAGGCGCTGAAACCAGCCAGTTTGAAAACCACCTGCGGGCTATTTTGGATTTGCCGTTAGGCTCGACAGCGCCGGTAGGCAACGCGGCCATGGTCAACTTCATCGGCGGCCTGCCTAAGACGGAAGAACTACTGGCAATTCCGCATGCGCATTTGCATCTTTATGACAAAGCCCCGCGCAAAGGGCGGAAAGTGGCTCATGCCACGGTGCGGGCGGAGAACCAGCAGCAATTGTCGGAGTTGGTCAAGAAACTGACCGCGTTGGCCGATCAGGTTGATGATTCGTAGATTTTGACCGCATATCTTTCATGTCAAGCCGCAATAACACCGGCTAAACATAACTAAGAATATAAAATTTTGAGGTCTGATTAACGTTACTTTTAATAACAGACTTCGGGTTTTCGAACAGAGTGGGTTGTTTTTTTATATCAGCCTTCGATGAAATAATGATGAATGAGCGTTAAGAGGATGTTATGGCTATTGTGACCCATGTTGTACTGGATGTTTTAAAGCCTCATCAGCCCAATGTACTGGATTTTGCCAGTCAGCTAGCTGACTTAGGGGAAAATTACAACGTAAATTTGGTAGTACAAGAGGTGGATGACAAAACACATAGCGTTATTCTGAAGATTAGTGCTGATTGCCTCGACTTTGATGCCATTACCCAGCATATTGAGGCCATGGGGGGCTCTGTTCATAGCATTGATGAGGTGGATGTAAAGAGCAAGCCGAGAGAATCTGTTGAATAATTATTGCTAAATTAAATGTTTGCCCGACTGCGTTATTTGATCGCACTAAGCCACGCTCACAACATAGCGCGGCGTTATTTTGTTACCAACGGTTTTGATGGTGTTCTCACCATGCTGGGTTTACTGATGGGCTTTCGGGTTAGTGGTACAGCTTCACTTGAGTTAATTATTGGTGCCTGTTTAGGGGGTGTAGTGGCGCTTTTTATGAGTGGACTTACCAGTGCTTATATCAGTGAGTCTGCGGAAAAAGAAAATGAGCTGCGTAAACTGGAAAAATCCATGCTCACTTCGCTTGATGATAGCGCGCATGCTGAGGCTGCGAGGTTGATGCCCTATTTGATCGCTTTGGTTAACGGCCTGTCGCCGCTACTTTTGGCGTTGTTAATTCTGATGCCTCTTTTTCTTGCCCAGCAACAATTGTTGGTAGGATTACCGCCTCTGGATATGGCTCTGGCAATCGCTTTACTACTGACTTTTCTATTAGGCGTTTTTCTTGGACGAGTGAGTGGTCGTTTCTGGCTTTGGACAGGCCTTAGTGCATTGATGATTGCCGCAGTTACTTCCTTATTGATTCTATTTCTGCATCAGCTCATGGGTGTTAAATAAAGGCATTTACGATTAAACCAAAAAAATCAGTTAGCCGCAGATTTACATAGATAAACACTGATAAACCATTTTGTTAAGCGAGTTTGCGCTTTACTAAAAAGTACCGCAAAGAATTGATGTAACCCCTGTTGTTCATTTGCGTCTCAACTACTCTTCCTATACTTCGCACGGTTACGGTTGAGGAAATGATAGCGAGTTGATTTTTGTCGATAACAAGGCGCTGAAACAGGCGCATAGCAAGCTATGAAACTGTTTCAGCAACGCGGCTATCGGCATAAAATCAGCCGCTAGGAATTCGCAACCGTGGCCGGGCGAAGTATAGAATTACCTTAAACTATCCTCGCCGTTTGCCACTTCCGGTTGATCCATTAACCGGATCAACCACGCCTCCGCTGTTGCTCGATTGACTTTCAACACGCTATTCGGAAAAAAACCGACTCCTAATATTAACAATGCCGATGCGCATAATAATGCCAATTCTCTCGGGCGTAAGTCTTGTAGCTGCTTGACACCCGTTTGAGTCACTGGGCCAAAGAAGGCGCGACGAGTAAAAGACAGCATGTAGGCGGCGCTCAGTACCGCCCCAGCCAACGCAGCGATACTGATGCCGGGGTGGGAAAGTAGAGAGCTGACGATCAACAATAATTCGGCAGGAAAACCGCTGGTGCCGGGCAAACCCATGCTGGCCAGTGCAAATAAAAAATAAAAACAGGTCAATTGGGGCATGACTTTAGCCAAACCACCCAGATGAATCGCTTCAGTACTGCCGAGACGATGTTGGATAAAACCGGCTACCAGCATCAGGGAACCGGCAATTAGGGTGAAGTTCAGCAACTGAAAAATCGCTCCTTGTATACCCTGCATGTTCAAGGACGCGGCTCCGACGATGACCAATCCCACATGGCTGACGCTGGCATAAGCCAGCAAGCGGCGTAAATTGGTTTGTTGCAGGGCAATCAGTGCGCTATAAACCAGCGTGATCGCTCCGATTAAGCCCAGTATCCAGCTGTATTCAACGGTAGCGGAAGGTGCCAGCGGCATGGCAAACCGAATGATGCCGAAAGCGCCGAGTTTCAAGCCGGTTAATAAGGCGGTCATTTGCGTCGGGCCTTCCATGGCCACGGTCGGTAACCAGGTATGAAACGGCACTAATGGCGCTTTAACCGCAAAACCGAGCAGTAATAAGATAAACACCAGCGCTTGCAGGTTATCCGGCAATGCGGTTTCCAATAAGACCGGCAAGCTGAACGACAAATCTTGGGGAATACTGCCGCCTACCGCTGTGGCGTGATTAATTGCGAGGATGATAATCGCAAACAATAGCGGCACACCGCCAAACAGCATAAATAGTGTGTACTTGATTGCCGCGCTACGCCGTTCGGAACCTATGCCCCATAACCCGATTAAAAAGAAAATAGGCGGCAGAGTCAGTTCCCAGAATAAAAAGAACAGCGCCATATCCAGTGCCGAAAATACGCCGATAGTAATGCCTTCCAATGTCAGTAATAGCGCTAAATGCATTCGGGGCATATTTTGCACTGAGTTCCATGACGCAACAATCACCATTAAGGTCAGCAATGCGGACATCGGCAAAAACAACACGGAAATGCCGTCTACGCCAATCAGGTATTCAATATTCAGGCTGGGTATCCAGGCATAACGCTCGACCAGTTGAAAGCTATTGCCAATATCGTCATTAAATTGCTGTACTACAACCACCGTTGCGACCAATTCCAGCGCGGCAAACACTAATGCCATATTTTTAGCCAGAGGGATGTTACGGGTAACGGTTACCGCAATCGCGCCGATTAAGGGCAGTAATATGATTAGGCTTAACATTGGGAAGCTGGCATTACTCATCTTGATCGTCCTTGCTGTCTTCGGTGGATTGTTCGCCGTGCATCGGATACTGCTTACCGATTTCTGCCGCGTCCTGATCGATAAAATTCAGCCAAGGCGTCGTGTAAAATCCGGTACCGATTAGCAACAGGCAAATCACTACGGTAATCAGGCGCTCGTTCCAAACCGGATGATGCGTGCAACTGTAAGGTTGTTCGGCGCGTTTAGGGCTTGCCATAAAAATCCGCTGAAAAGCCCATA
>JADHTX010000194.1 GCA_016784875.1 Methylobacter sp. | reverse complement strand
CCTAGCGGCTGATTTTATGCCGATAGCCGCGTTGCTGAAACAGTTTCATAGCTTGCTATGCGCCTGTTTCAGCGCCTTGCTATCGACAAAAATCAACTCGCTATCATTTCCTCAACCGTAACCGTGCGAAGTATATTAATTCAACCTTGATCGATTATATAAAGACATTACAGTTTTAACGTAATTGCGTGTTTCAGGGTAGGGGGGGATGGCGTTATGGTATCTGATGACTGCATTTTCACCGGCATTATAGGCGGCAACGACCAGATTCAAATTTGAATCGAACATTTTGAGCAAATCTTTTAAATAATGGGTGCCGCCGTCGATATTCTGGCTGGGATTATTCCGGTCCACAACGCCATAGCGTCTTGCGGTATCGGGCATTAACTGCATTAAGCCTACTGCCCCGGCTGAGGAGATTGCGGATGCGTTGTATGCGGATTCTGCCTGGATAACGGCGTGTACCAGTCTAACATCAACCTGGTGCCGATTGGCCGCCTCGGTAATAAGGTCGGCAAATCTTTTTTTATTGTTGCCCATATAGGGCAGGGCGGCGGAATAATTCTGGGCTCTGGTTCGTATGATGCGTTTGTACATGCCATTTTTAGGCTTGTCGGTATAGTAGATGCGTCCGTCATTATCGATAAATTTATAAATGTCGGCCACCGCCTCGTTTGAGATGAGTAATGTGGTTAAGATAACGGCACAAATCCGTCTGGAACAGGTTTGCATTAACCCGAAGGTCGGCCGACAGGATAGCCTGACGTGACAAATCTGTCTGGAACAGATTTGCATTAACCCGAAGGGCGACAGGCAGGATAGCTTGACGTGACTTCTCATCATATTGTTCACCTATACGTCAGGTTTAATAACAATTATAGTTGCGGCTTTAACCGCCCGGGTTCTGGCTTCGTCGATAGTGTCGGCAGTGGCTAACGCAACGCCCATGCGTCTGTTGGTAAAAGCTTCAGGCTTACCGAACAATCTGACTTCGCTGGTCGGGACAGATAACGCTTTATCTAACCCTTGGTAAATCACGCCTTGTGCATCTATGCTGCCTAAGATGACGGCGCTGGCGCCAATGCTATGCATACCGGTATCGACCGGCAAGCCTAAGATGGCTCTGGCGTGTAATTCAAATTCGTTTTGTCTCTGGGTGACTAGGGTCACCATGCCGGTATCATGCGGCCTGGGGCTAACTTCGCTAAACCAGACATTGTCGCCCTTGATAAACAGTTCAACGCCAAACAGTCCAAGTCCGCCGATTTCGCTGGTTATTTTAAACGCAATGTCTTGAGAGGCTTTGATTGCCGCAGAGCTCATGGCTTGCGGTTGCCAGCTCTCGCGATAATCGCCGTTTTCCTGCACATGGCCTATGGGTGCGCAAAAATGAGTTTCGACTTCGCCTTGTTGATTCAGGGAACGCACCGTCAGCAGCGTGATTTCAAAGTCAAAGTCTATTTTTGCTTCGACAATGACCTTGCCGGTATCCACTCGTCCGCTGGATTTTGCGTAATCCCAAGCGGCTTTAAGCTGCTCGGTGTTTTTAACCATCGATTGACCTTTCCCGGATGATGACATAGTCGGCTTGATAAAGCACGGATAACCTATGCCTCCATCAACCGCCGCCAGCAATTGTTCATAATTTTCTGCAAAAGCATAGTCCGAGGTGGCGATTTTAAGCTGCTCAGCCGCCAAGGTTCTGATGCCTTCGCGGTTCATGGTTAATTGGATTGCTCGGGCGTTAGGTACCACAGTACCCCCGCCTTCAACCTCAATGTCGATTAAGGCTTGGGTTGCAATTGCTTCAATTTCAGGGATGATAAAATCCGGCTGTTCCAGGGCAATCAGTTTTTTGACGGCTTCGGTATCGGTCATATCGATCACATGGCTGCGATGAGCGACATGTTGCGCCGGTGCATTCGGATAACGGTCGACGGCAATGACTTCTACGCCGTAGCGTTGCAGAGCAATAGCCAGTTCCTTGCCTAGTTCGCCGCTACCGAGCAGTAGGGCTTTGGTTGCGCTGTTGGATAAGGGGGTGCCTATTTTCATTATGAATCCGCTAGATAGTTGTCTATATCTTCTTTGGAGAAACCGATTTTTTTAGCTACACGATCCGCATGACTGACTCGGGAAATGCCTGGAATCAGTTTGTAGGTCGGTGCATCGTTGGCAAACTCGACTTGTCTTGGCAAGCCTGTGCCTTGATCGACAAAATAATCGACCAGTTGATGGTTGTGGGTAATTAAGATGGTGCTGTTGCCTTTTCGATAAAAGCCGTTCAGCACATTCGACGACGATTCCATTTTCTCTTCGAAGGTCGTGCCTTCGGATAATTCATCCAGAATCACCAGGCTTTTAGGCGTAGCCGCCAGGAAGATGTCTTTAGTTCGTTTCAATTCCGTACCGAATCGGCCCTCGCCGTCATCCAGATGACTGATCTCGGGAGCCTGATAAAAAATCCGGTCGGCGACGGTCAGTATTGCCGATTTAGCCGGAACAAAGCAGCCGATTTGTGCCAGCAATTGAATTTGGGTAATGGTTTTGCAAAAAGCCGTTTTGCCGCCGCTATTGGGTCCGGTGACCAGCACCAGCTTGTCGTCATCCAGCACAAAATCGTTGCCGACATAGTTTGGATTTTGTTTGCCCAAAACCGGGTTTCTGGCATCGGATAGGTTGATCCGGTGGTGAGGCGCGTCAATCAGCTCGGGCAGAACCTTGTTGCCGCCGAATGCATCGGAAAATTTTATAAAGGAGAGTAATTCGTCGAGCTTGCCCAGAGAATCTAAAGAAGCGGCTACTGCCGGTGATTTTTTAAATTCATTTCTTAGCGGAATAATGCAACTGTCACGATCGAAACCCCCGACTATCGGAAAATAAACCAGTAAAAAAGGTACAAAGAAAATCGTTGCAGTTGGGATAGCCTCAACGGAAACCTTGAACATGTCGGTGGGGAAGAAATGCGCCAGCGCCCAGACAGCACCGAAAAACAGGCTGATCAGCAGCGGTTTGAAAATTCGGGGTTTAAAAATAATCGCAGGCGAAAACGAACCCTTTCTCTGTTCTTTGCATTGGAGGTTATTTTCAAGAATATAAACCGGACCTTGCATTAGCGAATAAGGTCTTGACTCTGCGAAAGCTTTTATTTGCTCGAAAATATCTTTTAGATAGTCGCTTTTGGGAGGTTCTATCGCCTGAATTTGCTCTACCAGTTCCAACATAAAACGGATGCCGCGTTTATATTGCAGATAACCGTAGCCTTCAATTTCATATTCTTCTCTGGCGGTACCTGACGAGCCTAGAAATTCGCCGAACAGCAGTAAATAGAAGTTTTTTTCGTTGGGTGCAGCCTGTAGTACGATTTGCTCGAGCTGTTGTTTTAATGTCGGGTTATTGCGCAGTTCTTCGACGGCTTGCTGTTTAGCTTTAATCTGATCCAGTGAATCCAACGGCTGGCTCAAAGAACGATATAATACGGCTTGTCCTGCAATTGTCGTGGCATGGTTGACAGCATCGAACAATTCATCGACTTCGATCGTATTAAAGGTTCTTTGGTCAATAACACCGTCGCCGGTTTCCAGAGGTTTACTGTATTTTATGGTCGGACAGCTGCAATTTTGCCAGATTTGTAAGAGTGTTTGTTTCATTTTTTTGGCCTTTTTTATGATCGGGTTATGCCCTTTCCGCTTGTTAACAGGCTCCAGTTTTGCGTGCTTACCCTAAAGCTTTTGTTCAAGTAGACTAACTATAGCATCAACATGAATTTCTGAATCATTTAGCGCAGTGATATAACGATACTCTTCGCCGCCGGATTCCATAAAGATAGCCTTGTTTTCCAGTGCTATTTCTTCCAGCGTTTCCAGACAATCTACTGCAAATCCAGGGCAGACAATATCTATCTTTTTTATACCCCGTCCCGGAAGAGCCTTTAATGTGTCCACGCAATAAGGTTTTAGCCATTGTGCCTTACCGAATCGCGACTGAAATACAAGCATCCAGTGTTTTTCGTCAATGCCCAATTTTTCAGCAATCAAGGCGGCAGTTTTATGGCATTGATGGAAATATGGATCGCCCCATTTAGTCAGTTGTTCGGGCAAACCGTGAAACGACATCACTAACAGCTCGTTTTTGCCGTGTTCTAACCAGCTTTTCTCGATAGATTCGGCAACCGCTGAAATATAGCGGCTGTGTTGGTGATAATCACTGATAAATTGAATGCTGGGTAGATGCCGCCAATGATTGAGTTCCTTAATCACTGCATCATAAATTGATGCGGTGGTGGTCGAGGAATATTGCGGGTATAACGGCAGGATAATTAAATTATCGATGCCGTCTTTTTTGAAGGCTTTTAACTGCTTCGCTATGGAGGGTTCGCCGTAGCGCATCACATGCCGGGTAGTAAGCCCTTTGGCTTGCAGTTTATCGGCAACCCGTTCGGTCAATTGCCGAGTCAGAAAAATTAGCGGCGAACCTTGCTTTTGCCATATCTTGCGATAGGCTAAGGCAGATTTCCGGGGGCGAAAAGGCAGTACAAAAAAATGCAGTATGACCCACCACAATGGCCTAGGCAGGTTGACGACGCGCGGGTCCCAAAGAAACTCTTTTAGAAATCGTCTGACTGCCGACGTAGTCGGTGCCGTTGGCGAGCCCAGGTTTGCCAGTAATATGCCGGTTTTTTTGACTGCCATCTGAATTTTATCGGTTAATCAGATTCAAAAATTCTGATCGAGTGCTAATCTCTTTACGGAAAACGCCGGTCATTACAGAAGTCGTCATTACCGAGTTTTGCTTTTCAACACCGCGCATCATCATGCATAAATGTTTGGCTTCAATAACCACTGCGACGCCTCTGGCACCGGTGGCCAGTTCAATCGCATCCGCTATTTGTTTGGTCAGTTTTTCTTGAATTTGCAGGCGACGTGCGTACATGTCGATAACGCGGGCTACTTTAGACAAGCCCATTACCTTGCCGCGCGGCAAATAACCCACATGACATTTGCCGATAAACGGCAGTAGATGGTGCTCGCATAAAGAATACAGCTCAATATCTTTTACGATAACCATGTCTTCGGTGTCTGCGGAAAAAATAGCGCCGTTAAGTACTTCTTCCAGGGTTTTTTCATAGCCGTTGTTTAAGAATTTGAAAGCCTTGGCTGCGCGTTTTGGCGTGTCGAGCAGACCCTCGCGATTTAAGTCTTCACCGACTGCTTCGATAATTTTGGCAAAATGCTCTTCCATTGTTTCAATCCCGATTATAAAAAATAGCCGATCAGTATACATCATTGAACTGTAAATCTTAAAGCGTCGTTCTTTACCTACATCTGACCTCCATGGACGAAGGGAATGAGAATAATTGCCGGGAGCAATCACTGTCCTGTAGGCAAAGCTTCCGCTCCTCGGCAATTGCTCCTGCATTGCTCTACCTCCTGCGTTCATGCAGTCGTGCTCACGCCCCTTACCTACATCTGACCTCCATGGATGGAGGGAATGCAGAATGATTGCCGGGAGCAATCACTGCCCTGTAGGCAAAGCTTCCAAGACAACATTGATGTCCGCACCGGGTTTGCAGACATTTTCACTCAGATGTCTGCGCCAGCCTCTGGCGCCCGGTTCGCCATGGAATAAGCCTAGTATATGACGGGTTATGCTGTTTAAACGGATGCCATCGTTTAGCTCAAGCTGCTGCTGAATATAAGGAATTAACAAATCCATAATCATTTCTCGTGATCGGGGGGCTTCGGATTTGCCATAGAATCGCCGATCCACATCGGCCAACATATAAGGATTGTGATAAGCCTCCCGGCCTACCATGACGCCATCCACATGTTGCAAAATATCCTCAGCTTGGTCCAATGTGGTGATGCCGCCATTCAGGATGATTTCCAGCTGCGGAAAGTCCTGTTTGATTTGATAGACTATATCGTAGCGTAACGGCGGAATATCGCGGTTTTGTTTGGGCGACAAGCCGCTTAACCAAGCTTTTCTGGCATGGATAATAAACGTCTCGCAACCGGCATCGGCAACCGTTGAGACGAACTGTGCCAGCTCTTGGTACGAATCGCGCTCATCAATACCGATTCTTGATTTGACCGTGACCGGAATCGAAACCGCTTGGCTCATCGCCGCAATTGATTCTGCGACCAGTTCGGGTTCTGCCATCAAACAAGCGCCGAAGCGACCGTTTTGAACCCGATCGCTAGGGCAGCCGACATTTAAATTAACTTCGTCATAGCCGTAATCTTCAACCATTTTGGCGCAGATAGCTAATTCCCGAGGATTACTGCCGCCTAATTGAAATGCCAGCGGATTTTCAGCCGGATTGAATTGCAAAAACCGGTGATGGTCGCCATGAATCAAAGCGCCGGTAGTCACCATCTCAGTATATAAAAACGCGTGTTGTGAAATCAGTCGATGAAAATAGCGACAGTGCCTATCGGTCCAGTCGAGCATTGGGGCTACGCAGAATCGCCGGGGTGGTGCCATGTCTGTACCTTTGTTGATCGCTGATGAGGACGTGGTGGCTGTGTTGCGGGGGGTATTGTCGGTCATTATCGTTCTATTTTTAACTATTTTTTGCCGTAGCAGTGCGGCACTAATCCCTACATGATTTTGGCGTAGGACTAGAGCGAGTATGCTGAGCTTGAATGGTGAGTGGGTACGGTTGCTTATTGCGCAGAAACACGTATTAAATATAAGGGCTTTCCGTTTAAGGCGGGACACATAAAAGGCTTAACCGTTCGCCCTGAGCTTGTCGAAGCCTGTCATGAGCTTGCCGAATGGGGTGAGCGGTTAAGCCGATCATGGTTCGACAAGGCCTTTAGTCCTGAGCGCAGCCGAAGGGTCACCACGAACGGCTTAACCT
>JADHTX010000193.1 GCA_016784875.1 Methylobacter sp. | reverse complement strand
TGATAGCGAGTTGATTTTTGTCGATAGCAAGGCGCTGAAACAGGCGCATAGCAAGCTATGAAACTGTTTCAGCAACGCGGCTATCGGCATAAAATCAGCCGCTAGGAATCCGCAACCGTGGCCGGGCGAAGTATAAGTCAGGCAGGATTAGCACCGCGCACTTTTTTAGGGTTCGGCTAAACGAAACACAATGAGCGATATGGTAAGAGCAAGTAGTTGTTTTTAATTAATTCGAGAGTAGGCGTAATGAATATGAGCATTACTGGCAAGGTGGTAGCTGCCATGACAGGCCCGGAGGGTTTGGATAGAACAGGATGGATGCAGTGTATGAAAAAACCAACTTCGTTAATGTCAACAGTTTTACGGTTGTTTTAATGTTGCCGTTTAGAGCCGGTACCTTAAGGGAATGCAAACAGCATCCTGCTAGAACAAGAGCGAGCAGGGCAGGAGAGGGACCGACGCAATGCGCCGAGTAGGCCGAGTGATTAAGGCGCATGCAGACAGTATTTAAGGTGAACGATAGTGTGAGAGCAGTGTCGGTGCGCCGACGACTAAAAGGTTAAATCTTTCAGACGAGCGGTTAAAAAGCCGCTGCAATAAATCAGGTGTCTAACGATTCCGAAGTTGAGAAATTTTAGGGGGCTAGTATGAAGACAATTACACCGGCAGCTCACGCGCAGTCGCCCATAGTTGACAGTCAGGCGCTTGAGGAACAACAGCAATATCTCACTTTTATGCTAAACGGTGAAACCTATGCCATCAGCATACTGCGCATCAAGGAGATTATTCAATACGGTCAATTAACCGAAGTGCCGAGAATGCCGAATTTCATCCGTGGCGTAATTAACCTAAGGGGAGCCGTAGTGCCGGTCATAGATTTGAGCGCACGTTTCGGCAAACCGCCTACTCAGGTGAGCCGACGCAACTGCATCATAATTATTGAAACGACAATAGAAGAGGAAACGCACAGCGTCGGGGTGATGGTGGATGCGGTGAACGCCGTTCTTGAGATTTCAGATAGCGAGATTGAACCCCCGCCCACTTTCGGCACCAACATCCGCGCTGAATTTATTGCCGGTATGGGCAAGATTAACGGCAAGTTTGTGATCATTCTGAATATTCAGCAGGTGTTGTCGATGGACGAAATGGCTAAGCCGACTACGGCGGACTCCATTTCAACAGCCGAATCGACGCCGGTGGGGTGACCGCTTTAAGCATGCGATAGCAATAGAAAACGCAGTAGTTTTTTCAATTCTTCAGAGAGTAAAGACAATGAATATGACGGTTGCAGCTAAGTTGGGTACAGGATTCGGATCGGTCGTTATGCTGTTTATCATGGCGTTTATATTGGTTGGCACTCGGATCGACCAAGTGCGGCAAGGCACTGAGCAGATACAGAAAGAAACCTTGCCGTTTCTGATGGCAGGCGATGACTTAGTCTATCAGGTTGTTCAGGTGCAGCAGTATCTTACCGATGTCGCGTTAACTCGACATCAGGAAGGATTTAATGAGGCGGAGTTATCGGCGCGGCGATTCATTGACGATGTCGCAAAGTTCAAGAACATGTACCGCAAGGAGAACGATCAGGACTCCTTGAAGCAAATTGAAGCGATAGAGACTGCCTTCCAGCAATATTTCGCCATAGGCAAGCGCATGTTTGGGGTGTATGTGAATAATGGACTCGATGCCGGAAATGTGGAAATGGAGAAATTCGACCAAGCTGCTCAGGCCTTGAATAGTTTGCTGGAGCCGTTCCATGCGCAACAACAGAGGGAGGGCGACGTAATCTCGAAGAACAACGTAAGCTTGGTCTATGCCACGCAACGAATTATGAGTGTCAGTGCGTTTGTTGTTGCAATCATTGCAGGCCTGATTGCATTTTTCATCACCCGCAACTTGCGCCGACAATTAGGCGGAGAGCCGAGTTTTGTGGCAGGATTGGCCAAGAAAATTGCACTGGGCGATCTGAGTACGCAAATCGAACTCAAATCCGGCGACGCCGACAGTGTGATGGCGGCGATGAAAAATATGATGCTTGCCATTCAAGCGTTGGTTAGCGATGTCGACCAGCTGTCCAATGCGGCAGTGGAAGGCCGTCTGTCTACCCGTGCCGATGCCCGTAAACACCAAGGCGACTACCGAAACATTGTGGAAGGGGTCAATCAGACATTGGACTCTTTGGTGGGTTATCTGGATTCAATGCCTATACCTGCCATGATCATCGATAAAGAGTTCACTATTCACTACATGAACAAGCTGGGTGCCGAGCTGGGCAATTCCACGCAGGAAAGCTTATGCGGTCAAAAGTGTTTCGGCTATTTCAATACGGAAGATTGCAATACAAGCAAGTGCGCTTGTGACCGGGCCATGAGGAGTGGGAATGTTATTGACGCTCAAACCGTTGCTCGTCCGGGTCAGTTTGAATTGGACATCAATTATATTGGGACGCCGGTCAAAAGCCGTCAGGGCGACATTATCGGAGCATTCGAAGTGGTTATTGATCAGAGCGAAATCCTGAAAGCTCAGCGCGTTGCTAATAAAGTAGCCGACTATCAGGAGAAGGAAGTGGCCAAGATACAAAATGCGCTAACCAAAATTTCTCAGGGAGAGCTGGAAGTCAGGTTAGAGGCGGCCGAATCGGATCAGGATACTCAAAAGGCCCGGGAAACGTTTGCCATTATCGGGAGTGCAACGAACAAAGTTGCCGAATCTGTCCGCAACCTGGTGACCGATGCCAACCTGCTGTCTAAGGCCGCAGTTGAAGGTCGTTTGGAAACCCGGGCTGATGCAAGCAAACACCAAGGCGACTTCCGTAAAATTGTCGAAGGTGTCAACAATACGCTGGATGCTGTCATTCTTCCCGTAAACGAAGTTATAGACATTCTCGCAGAAATGGAGCAGGGAGACCTGACCCGAACCGTTGATGGCGATTACAAGGGACAACTCAAAAATTTCAAAGATACGGTCAACAACACCATCGCCAAACTTTCGCAAGTCATTAGTGAAGTAAATGATGCAGCTGACAATATTGCTTCGGCCAGTGAGGAGGTTTCTTCCACAGCACAGAGCCTGAGCCAGGCAACCACTGAGCAGGCAACCAGCGTGGAGGAAACCAGCTCTTCTGTCGAACAAATGTCGGCTTCTATCAACCAGAATGCTGAAAATGCTCAAGTCACCGACGGCATGGCTACTCAGGCCAGCAGTGAGGCGGTTCAAGGTGGTCAAGCCGTTAAAGAAACGGTAACAGCGATGAAAAGCATCGCAGGAAAAATCGGCATTATCGATGATATTGCTTACCAAACCAATTTGCTGGCCTTGAATGCTGCGATTGAAGCAGCCAGAGCCGGCGAACACGGTAGGGGATTTGCGGTGGTCGCAGCTGAAGTGCGTAAGCTGGCTGAACGTAGCCAAGTCGCTGCACAGGAAATCGGCGAACTTGCCGGCAGCAGCGTCAATATGGCCGAAATCGCCGGAAAGTTATTGGATACCATCGTTCCTTCGATCAAAAAAACCTCCGATCTGGTTCAGGAAATCGCGGCAGCCTCCGAAGAACAGTCGGCAGGTGTAGGCCAAATCAATGCGGCTATGAATCAGCTTAATCAAGTCACGCAACAGAATGCCAGTTCATCGGAACAGTTGGCCGCCACTTCGGAAGAGATGAGCGGACAGGCGGGGCAACTACAGGATCTCATTTCGTTCTTTACGGTGAACAATAGCTCGGGTGAGAAATCAGGATCTCTGGTGGCTAAGCTCAGACCTTCCAAGCTGCCTGTTAAAAAATCGGCAGCAGAGAAACGGGCTGTCACTGAAGTTGAATTCGTGAATTTTTAGGAGATAAGCGCAATCACCGCATCGGCAGTAACGCTATCTGCCTTTGCTATACAGGAATCCTTTTCATTTAGGGGATTCATCAGTAGGTTTAATTGGCTGAAGTTATAAAAATTCAGAACGATATTTGTTGCATTTTTAACTTAAGGGAGTAGTGGGGTGTGAAGGATTTGAGTGTCTTTCGGCTTGCCGCCAACTCAGGTAAGGCGTCGCAAGGACGGTCAAGATTAACGGCAAATCCGTAATTATCCTGAAGATTCAGCAGATGCTATCCATTGAAAATATGGCTGCGCGGGTTCCCTGTCTCCAGGTTAGGCGCTTCGGAAATAAACCAAAGGTGAACGATATGTTTAAAAATATGAAATTAGGCACACTCATTGGGTTAGGTTTTTTTGGCACTTTGTTATTTCTGCTTTTTAGCGGTATATACAGCGTAATCAACTTGAAAGAGGCTAATCAGGGCTTAAGGACAATTTATGAAGACCGGGTGGTTCCGTTGAAAGGACTCAAAGTTATTGCCGATGTCTATGCCGTTAGCGTGATTGACGCAGTCAATAAAACCAATGCCGGGCTGATGAATGCCGAGGATGCATTAAACGGTATTGGAGATGCCGACCGACAGATTAAGAAGGAATGGGGCGCCTATATGGCTACAGAGTTGACGGCAGAAGAAAAAAGACTGGCGCGCGAAGCCGAAAAACTGTTTGAGTCGGCAAATCAGGATATTCAACGTCTGGAGTTGACGCTACAACAGAAAACCGGAAATGTGAAGGAGCAGCTTGCAGAGTTTGACGGCCCCATGTATGCGAATATCGATCCTATTAGCAGCAAGATTACTGAGTTGATTGAGTTACAGCTCAGAGTTGCTGAACAGGTATATAAAAACGCCTCAGAGGAATATCACAACACGCTGTTGCTGACCATCGCTATGATCTTAGTTACTCTTGTTGTCTCGGCAGCACTTGGCTTTATGATTACTCGCATCATTATGCAGCAGTTGGGCGACGAACCGAGTGCCGTGGCCGATTTGGCCAACAAAATTGCCATCGGCGATCTCAGCGTTCAAATTGGACTCAAAACCGGCGACTCCTCCAGTGTGATGTCGGCGATGAAGCGCATGACAGTTTCAATCCAGGCGTTGGTGGCAGATGCTAGTGTACTTTCGACTGCTGCTATTGATGGACGATTGGCAACGCGCGCCGACACAAGCAAACATCAAGGCGACTTTCGCAGGATTGTCGAAGGCGTGAATAATACACTTAACGCGGTGATTAATCCTTTAAACGTTGCAGCGGATTATGTCGATAAAATCTCCAAAGGAGACGTTCCAGCCAAAATCACCGATAGCTACAACGGCGATTTCAATATCCTAAAAAATAATCTCAATACCTGTATCGATGCGGTTAATGCATTGGTAGTCGATGCCAATATGTTGTCGGTAGCGGCTGTGGAGGGCCGCTTGGCAACGCGCGCCGATGCAAACAAGCATCAAGGCGATTTCCGCAAAATTGTCGTCGGAGTTAACGATACTTTAGATGCCGTGATTAGACCGTTGAACGTTGCAGCCGATTATGTGGATAACATTTCTAAAGGTACGATTCCCGCCAAAATAACAGCCCTCTACAACGGCGATTTCAATATTCTTAAAAACAACCTCAACACCTGTATTGATGCGATTAACGTGTTGGTGGCCGACGCCAATATGTTATCGGTTGCGGCTATTGAAGGGCGTTTGCAAACACGCGCGGATACAAGTAAACACCAAGGCGATTTTCGAAAGATTGTTGAAGGTGTTAATAACACCTTGGATGGGGTCATTCTACCGGTAAACGAAGTTATGGCAGTCCTCATCGATATGGAGCAGGGCGTTCTTACCCGAACCGTTAATGGCGACTACAAGGGACAACTTAAAGATTTTAAAGATGCGGTCAACAATACCATTGCCAAGCTTTCTCAAGTTATTAGCGAAGTTAATGGCGCCGCTGCCAATATTGCGTCGGCCAGCGAGGAGGTTTCCGCTACGGCACAGAGTATGAGTCAGGCAACCAGTGAACAGGCGGCTAGTGTGGAGCAGACCAGCTCTTCCGTTGAACAGATGTCGGCTTCGATCGACCAGAACACCGAAAACGCCAAAGTCACCGATGCTATGGCAATCCAGGCCAGCAGCGAAGCGCTGCAAGGCGGTCAAGCCGTTAACGATACAGTGAGCGCAATGAAGAGTATCGCCGGAAAAATCGGCATTATCGACGATATTGCTTACCAAACCAATTTACTGGCCTTGAATGCTGCGATTGAAGCCGCTCGAGCCGGTGAATATGGTAGGGGCTTTGCGGTGGTTGCCGCCGAAGTGCGCAAACTGGCCGAACGTAGCCAAGTCGCCGCACAGGAAATCGGCGAACTTGCAGGCAACAGTGTCGTCATGGCTGAAAGCGCCGGAAAACTGCTGGATACCATCGTGCCTTCGATCAAGAAAACCTCCGATCTGGTGCAGGAAATAGCGGCGGCTTCAGAAGAGCAGTCGATGGGGGTTGGTCAAATCAATGCCGCTATGGGCCAGCTTAATAAAGTTACTCAGCAAAATGCGAGTTCATCGGAACAGTTGGCTGCCACTTCGGAAGAAATGAGTGTACAGGCAGGGCAACTTCAGGATCTTATTGCATTCTTTACTGTGGACAATAAGGTAAGTGCTGTGTCAAATGCTCCAAAAGCCAAGCCTTTCAAGCTCCGGGAAAAACAAACGGTAGCGGCAAAATGGACTGGTTCCGAAGTTGAATTTGTGAATTTTTAGGAGGCGATCATGAATGCAATGACATCAACGGCAGCAACACAGCCTACCCTGAGTTACAGTCAGGGGCTTGAGCAACAACAGCAATATCTTACCTTTATGTTGAGTGGTGAAACCGGTAAGTGTCAAGATAACTGTCGCTAAAAGTTATCAAATTAATGAACAGTCTTAGCGGAATTGTCAGCCTCGATACAGTTCGGTTTATCAGGGTTTAAGCAGACAACCGCCTGCCAATCCCAATTTCGGGTATCCTG
>JADHTX010000192.1 GCA_016784875.1 Methylobacter sp. | reverse complement strand
AGCCAAGAAAATTATCGAATACTGCAATCATACAGATTTTCGGTATTTTTTGGTAGGGTAACGCTGGGCTGCAAAAAAAGAAAACTTAACTGAGCGGAATATATACTTCGCCCTGCCACGGTTGCGGATTCCTAGCGACCGACTTTATGCCGATAGCCGCGTTGCTGAAACAGTTTCATAGCTTGCTATGCGTCTGTTTCAGAGCCTTGCTATCGACAAAAATCAACTCGCTATCATTTCCTCAACCGTAACCGTGCGAAGTATATGCATACTCTATCCGAGGATAGCCTTCTTGGAACTTAAATGGTGATGGGTATTTCGGAACTAAAGATTTCATGTAATTGCGATGTAATTATTGACGAAGGGTGCTGAAATTATATGATAAGATGAAAAATCTTAGATTATCGAAAGGGAATTTAATAAAAATCGTAACGGAGTTGGACAACTTACAGCATATTCAAACTCAGTTGATAACGAACAAGCGAGTTCCGTGAGTGCAAGCTTTAGATCGCGAAGTTGGCAGATCGCGAAGTCGGCACTCCAGCGACAATGTTATATCTTGACCGTTTATAAACTAATCAACAGTAAATCCGCTGTAAAAACATATATTATTAATAAATCAATCAGTTAGGAATGAAATTATTATGAATAAGGCAAATCTAAAATGGCTGTTGCTGGTTTTGATGCTGGTGCAAATTCAACCAACTATGGCGGTGGTGGCTGGAGCGGTGATTGTAGAAAATAACAACGACGATGATGACGGTAACGGCAGCAATAGCAATAATTCGGCAACAATTACTATTCCTAATGATAGAAGTGCGACGCATACGGTATCCGGTATCGGCAAGATAGTTGGGGGCAATTTTGACCCAAAAAACGTGCGAGTTACACTTGACGGGGGTAAAACATGGGTCGTACCCGATAGCGTTGTTGTTAGAGCGGACGGTACTTTTTCTTGGGCTAAGGCTACCAATGCTGCGCCGGGTAAGATAACGGTTGATACGGCTATTTTGAATCCTGTTACGAACGTTATGGTAAAGACCGTACAGACAGCGGCTTTACAAGTTTCTCAAAAACCACCCGAAGTTGCCGCAGCCGCTCGTGCGGTAGAAACTGTCAAAGAGGTTAAAGAAGTCAAGACGGTAGCGATTCAAAAAGCGGGATCGGAAAAAGAAAAAAACACTCCCGCACCCAAGGGAAGTGAATCGCAAAAGAACATTGTTACTTTAACTAAACAAGTAAAAACCGCTGCTAGCCCTAATTAAAAAACTAAGTCCGCTATAACGGTGGATTTAGAGCGTTTCGGATTGTACGGTTCTCGAAGATTCTATTAAAATCGACTAAGAGTAACGAAATGACCTTGCCGAGATTATTTAGGATTTAGGTCTGGTGGGATTTTAACCACTGCTTTAAATTCATTTGAAGTGAGTGTTAAAACAGCGGGGCAGCATACAGTTAAGCTTATTAACTGTATGCTGCCCCGTCTTAGTTGCTAGTCGTAATATACGTGCAAGGTGATTGAACCGGGCGTTTATTTGTCGCTATTTTCATTGCCTTGTTCTGCTGCTTTGCGGTACCAATAAGCAGCTTTGGTTTGATCCTGTGTTACGCCTTGTCCAGATTGGTACTTAATGGCACAGCTGTATTGCGCATTTGAATTGCCTTGTTCTGCTGCTTTGAGATACCAGGAAACTGCTTGGGTATAATCTTGCTTTACGGATTGACCGAGTTCGTACATAACGCCTAATTTAAACTGAGCTTTTGCATTGCCTTGTTCTGCCACATGTTGATAAAGTGTAACTGCTTCGGCATACCGTCCTTGATCGTGTAAATCATCAGCACGTTGCAACATATCTTTTACACTAGTGGCGCCTGATGGTGGGGGTTGAGTGTTTTGTCGTTCCGTATCTTGCTTTTGATAATGTTGGTGATCATGTGTATTGTCTGTTTCGCCGAATGGAGACTGTTTTTTTTGTTGCTTAGCTTTGGCTTCTTGCTCTTTAATCCAGTTGTTATGTACGGCGCGCTTAGCAGGGTCTATTAATACGGCATAGGAAGCATTCACTAGTCTCATGACTCTTTCTGCTTCTTCATTGCTACCCTGGAATTTATCGGGATGAAAAGTTTGACAAAGGGCTTTATAGGCCGCTCTGATGACACTGGCAGGGGCGTCTTTGGTAACCTTTAGGTTATCGTAATGAGTTCGTGTTTTAGCCATAAAACTTAATATTTTTCTGTGAATGAAAGTCGAGAAGATTATAACCTTTTTCTGTTATTGCATTAACTGCAAAAATGTATAGTTCTGATGCTCAAATACGACTGCGATATAAAAAAATTTGTTAGCAACGGACTATGCCTTCCCATATTCTGTAGCCTTAAATTCAGCTGTTGACGTTATTCGTTATCGTCAGGCAGCAGTACAATTCTATTCCGGCCTTCGTTTTTTGCCCGATACATGGCTTGGTCGGCGGTTTCGACCATTTCTGTGTAATCGGTAAAGCGTCGATTATATAGAGATACGCCGATGCTAACGGTCAGTATATGTCCATGAAATCGCTTGCTTAGGATTTTACCGCGACGCTCAATTTCCGATCTTATGCGTTCGGCATAACCGTAGGCGCCGGTTTTATCGGTATTCTTTAAGACAAATAAAAACTCTTCTCCGCCATAGCGACCAATGAAATCCCCTGGGCGAGTTAAACTGCGCATTATATCGGCAACAATTTTTAATGCATTATCGCCAGCTTGATGTCCGCAGGTATCGTTAAACAGTTTGAACTTGTCTATATCGATAAAGCCGATGGCGATATTGGCTAATTTTGACTTATCTTCCTGAAACATATCCGTTAGAACATTGTTGACCATGCGTTTGTTAAAAAGCTGTGTTAAATGATCGAGCTGCGCGTTTTTTTTCTCCAAATAATATTGTCTGGCATTAACGATGGCGATGCCTAGTTCATAGGCAATAGGCTCTATTTCCGGTAGCAGTTGTTTGCTGAGCGGTTTTTTTGATAATGAGTTGTCCGCATAAAGCACGCCGAGCATTTTGTTGTTATGAACTACAGGTACGGCGATAAACTCGGTCGTATTTAGGTGATGAATTAATGGGTTATCTTGCTCAATTTCGGAATTGATAAGGACGGCTTCTTTCTCGCGCAGACAGCTTAATAACAAACCGGAAAGGTTGTTGATGTCGATTTCAAAGGGTGGTTGCTTGGTTGGTAATATCGATTTCGGCCACTCGAATGATGCGATTAGGCAGCGGCGCTTGGGGTCTATGGTGAACATGATGTTGCGATCAAAGGAAAATTCTTTTTGTATGGCTTCAAGTGTATGGGGGATAAAGTCATCAGGATTAAGGCTTTGATGGGGCGCGGTTAAACAAGAAGACGATTTAGGGGCGGCGACAGAGATGTCATTAGAGCTTATTTGGCTTAGATTAATAGTCGCCTTGACCAGTGTGGCGCGTAATGTCGTTAAGCCTGGTAGTTGGATGGCGTAAAATGCTTGAGTGCGTTGCATGTCTTGATCGACTAGTTGCAGTAAGGTTTCCAGATTCAGTTGGTCAATATCAATGGTTTCAAGTACGGCGGGCTGTAAAGTCGAATGGCTGTTGTGTTGGACTGCTGAACCTATGCCTTGTATCCAGGCTATGTAATTTGCGAAGGAAACGATGGCAATGGCAGTTTTATACTGAGCGTACGGTGATGTTTCGGTTGGCAGGTTATGGTGATAAGCAACGATTGCGGTGATGGACGCCGGTAATTGCCATTCCAGACAAAAAACATGCCCTATCTCGGTATGCGTTATGCCGAAAAAGTTACGTTCTTCTTCTAATGTCGGCTGTTTGTTATTGCCGATAGATACGATAAAATCACTGTAAGTTACGCGTCCGTGGGATTCCAGAACGATTTTACCTATATCGTGTAAAAGTCCTCCGGTATAAACCAGATCAGGATCCGGATAGTTAAGTGCGACAGCGATTCTTTTGCTTAACGAGGCAACATATAGGCAATGTTGCCAGAAAAATAATAAGTTGAAACGTTGCGAGGCGTTTTGTTTTAGATTGTTATAAAGCAGAAGGTTTAGTGCAAGTTGGCGCACGATAGAAAATCCCAGCATAGTAACGGCGCGTTCAATGGAGGTTGTTTTATTGGGTAAGGCGTATGCGGCAGAATTAATTTGTCTTAGGATTTTTGCAGCCAGTACCGGTTCTGTTTCTATAATCCGGGATAGGTTGTCGATTTTGGCGTTGTCGTCGTTGGTTAGATTTATTAACTTGAGGGCGACAGAAGGTATTAGCTGAAGGTGTTTTATTTCATCTTTTAGAATTGAGCCGGCGGCTTTTTTTATGAGATCGGTCTCATCCGTGTCTTTGTCGGTCATGACGTCATCTCCTGTGGCTAGAGTTCCATTTTTACGCGATAAGCGAATTTTAGTGATTTTTTTTGCAAGATTGTGAGAATTGTTGAGCAATATCTTCAAACGCCGACTTCATCATAACATCAAAGAACAGTAGGTGAATTGCCGGGGACAAAATTTTCTGAATACATATTGATAGTTTACAATAGCGCTGTGTAAGTTCGCTCCTGTTGCTGGGGCGCAAGTAAACAGGATGTAAAAGAATCACATGAAAAAATTAAAATGCGCTGTTATCGGTACCGGTTATTTGGGTAAGTTTCACGCTGAAAAATATGCGTCTCTGCTTGACTGCGAGCTGGTTGCCGTCGTCGATATTAATGAGGCGGCGGCTAAAGCCGTTGCTGAACAACACGGTGCAGTGGCGCTGACCGACTATAAATCTTTGTTAGGCGAAGTCGATGCGGTGAGTATTGTTGTGCCCACCACATTGCATCACAAGGTATCCTTGGATTTTCTCAATGCGGGTACCCATGTGCTGGTTGAAAAACCGATTACAGTGACGGTTGCAGAGGCTGATGAGTTGATCGCTATTGCTAAGGCAAAGAAGCTGATTTTTCAGGTGGGGCATCTGGAACGGTTTAACCCGGCGGTATTGGGTTTGGACAAGGAAGAAAAACCGCTGTTTATCGAATCGCACCGTTTGTCGCCGTTTAATCCTCGCGCCAATGATGTCAGCGTGGTTTTGGATTTAATGATCCATGACATCGATATTATTTTAGCCTTGGTGGATTCCGAGGTGGAACGTATTGATGCCAGCGGCACGGCGGTTTTAACGCAAGGCACCGATATTGCCAATGCCCGGTTGAAATTTAAAAACGGTTGTGTGGCAAATGTCACGGCCAGCCGGATCAGTATGAAGATGGAGCGTAAAATGCGCATGTTCAGGCCGTGTTCTTATGTCTCTGTGGATTTCCAAAATCGTGTGTTAACCAAGCATCGAACCGGCAAAAAGGAAATGTTCCCGGGTATTCCGGAAATAGAAACCGAAGAATCTATTTTTGAAAGCGGCGATGCGCTACTGGAAGAGATCAAGCATTTTGTTAACTGCATTCATACCGGCGATAATCCGTTGGTTTCCGGTGAGGCGGGAAGACGAGCACTGGAAACGGCGATACAAATTACCCAGTTATTGGGTGATAAATAACGGAGTCGCCAGTGCGTACCTTCTGGTTTCGGCTCTTTAAAAACGGTACGCACAGCACACCTTACATGACTATACAAATATTAGGCAACATAACATGATACCAATGGTAAACCTGAAGGCTCAATACGTTGAAATTAAGGACGAGATTGAGCGCGGCCTGACTGAAACAATCGAAAATTGTTCGTTTATATTAGGCCCCAATGTTCAAGCCTTTGAAAAAGAAGCGGCTGATTATCTGGGCGTAAAACATGCTATTGCTGTGGCCTCGGGAACCGATGCACTGCATCTGGCTTTGATTGCCGAAGGTATCGGCGCAGGCGATGAGGTGATCACTACCGCGTTCACCTTTATTGCTACTGCGGAAGCCATTAAATATGTCGGTGCGGTTCCGGTTTTCGTCGATATAGACCCCAAGACTTTTAATATCTCGCCCGAAGCGATAGCCAAAGCGATTACCTCTAAAACCAAGGCGGTGATGCCGGTACATCTTTTCGGTCAACCGGCGGATATGACTGCAATTAAGCAATTGTGCGACCAGCATAATTTAAAGCTGATTGAAGATTGTTGTCAGTCGTTCGGTGCAACTATCAACGGCCAGCAAACCGGCGCCATCGGAGATTCGGCTGGATATAGTTTCTTTCCAAGCAAGAATTTGGGCGCGTTTGGCGATGGTGGTTTGGTCGTCACCAATTCCGACGAGACGGCGAAAAAACTTAAAATGTTGCACAATCATGGTTCGGATGTCCGTTATTACCATGATGTGATTGGCTTTAACAGTCGACTTGATGAAATGCAGGCGGTGATATTACGAGCCAAATTAAAACGCATCGATCAATATAATAAAGGTCGTCGGCATGTCGGACGGCTTTATTCGGAATTGATGGCCGGTTTGCCGCTAACCACACCGTTTGAAGACGGTTTGGGCGAGCATGTTTATCACCAGTACACTCTGTTATGCGACCGTCGCGACGAGGTGATGAAAGCTCTACAAGATAAGCAAATCGCCTGTGCTGTGTATTATCCCGTACCTTTGCATCGGCAGAATGTATTTAAAGAACAATATGCCGCCGTCAGTTTGCCGGGAACGGAATTTGTTGCGGCCAATTGCATGTCTTTGCCGATTTGCCCGTTTTTGGAAGACGACACCATCAGGGAGATTGTTGCTGTTATCCGGGATGTTTTGGTCGCGTAGTTAATGCTATGGCTGAGCAAATGGTAAAAAATATTCATTTAAAAAAAACAAAGACTAACCACGAAGAACACGGAGAAATTGAACAATAAATTGAAACTCTGTGTTCTTTGTGGTTAATAGTTT
>JADHTX010000191.1 GCA_016784875.1 Methylobacter sp. | reverse complement strand
GCCAATGATTTTGCTCTTCGGGCCAAAACCCAAAGGCCGGAAATTGGCGATTTTATTGATGAGATTACTCGACTTTTCATTAGGCTACGCTATCAAAGATTTCCTTCTGAGCACGATTTAAAATTGCTTAAAAAACGCATTATAGGTTTGTAGATTTATCTTGTTTCTCATACCGTTGGTATACAAATATTTCTACGCGGATAAGGCTTGGCTTACGCCCAAAAAATTGTAAATCTCGACAGTCACATGCCGCGACTTCGTGAGTAAAAAAAGAAAATTATTATAAATTCAACCCTCTATGCGATATTAAGCATGGGTCATATCGCCACAAAAACAATTCAACACGCAAAAAAAATGCGGTCAATTGAATTGACCGCATAAAAAACCCTTAAACCCTTTAGGAGGTCGTAATAAGTAAGAGTGAGATAATTTTAACCGGTAATTTTGGTTTATAAAATATGACATATTGTCGCGCGACATGTTGTCGCAGACAGGTGTACTTATAGAAAACTGCTTGGGTTTTCAATAAGCATTCTCATATATCAGTTCTTTGCGACAACTATCCTGACACAGGGGGAACCCTAGAATGCTCAGAAAATGGGTGCTTGCGTGGAACCCGTTCATGCTTCGACAAGCTCAGCACGAACGGATTCCACTCGCTCCAACCGATTTTTTTAGGATAACAGTTTATCTATTCGATAATTATCGGGGTCTAATGATTTTTCAGGGTGAAATGGATGAAATTCGTGCCTGTGCTACTTTGGCTAATAAATTTCATGCCGACGGTTCAAATATGCCGATACTGAAAAAAATAATACGCTTAAAGACGCACATGCGCATGACAAATATTGTTAGTGCTTAAGCGCTGAAACTGTATTGTGTGTTATATGCCCTATTCTTCTGCGTGAAATGCCTTAGTCATTCATCTCATGATTTGCTTAAGCCCTTTTATCACGCCAGTTTGATGGTTTTTTCATAAGGCAAACCAAAGTAACAAGCAGTAAACGTACCATTTTCAGCGGCATATTGTCGCGCGTCAATATGCCACATTTTCAAGCCTATCTTGAATGGCTAGAATGCATACGACTCTTGAATTTGCTCCTACCTAAGAGATTTAGAGTCCAGTTATATCCTTCCAGTTAATGCGGTCAGCAGCCCTGGCCGCATCTTTTTAACCTACGGGTGGAATCATGAAACGGAATTACCAAACAGATGCCTCTTATTCCATTAATGATCAAGATTTGATCAGACAAATTGCTTTCCATGAGGCGGGTCACGCTGCCGCTATTTATCTTTACAATAGACAAAAACAACTCCCTCCGGTGCATTTCAGCATCACTATCAAAATGCAAGATCGCAAAATAGACAGCGCGTTGGATACCCATTCATTTGCCTATGATCACTATGCAGCATTCGTAGAAGGTGGCCGCCTGATTCAATCTCTTCCGGTAGCATTACTTGAGAGCAGCCATTATTTTTCAGACATAGAGCAAGATGCTTATAAAACCGCTTTTGAAGCGGATATGATTAATTTGCTGGTTGGACCTCTAGCAGAAGCAAAACATGTCGCTCTTCGGGATGATGAACAATTTAATGCACAGCTGGTTAACATCAATGCCTTGCATAATTATGGCGGCACATCCGATCTTAACCAGGTTCATGAATACCTGGAAATTTATATCGCAAACAGAAGTCGGCACCAAGACAAGATGGTCGAGTTGTTTAACAACGCTTTTCAGTTCATCAGCTCACCCATTTATTGGCGGGCTGTTGAGCGTCTGGCCGTCTATATTCTTAACAATAAGGAAAATATCATCAGTTGCGAAGAGGCGATTGCTGTGCTGGATAAAAGCCAATAACTTGTTTTCATTTTGCGTCCGATTTTCTGTCTCGTTTTCAGGGCAACGCCCAATTCGATTATTCCTCGCGGAATAATCGTGTTGTCAGAGCGGAAAAAACAGCCATGCATATTGCTGAGACTATCACAGGAAAATTTTAAGGGTTAACCCCGGAGTACCTTCATTTTTTCCTTTTCAGATAACCGGCTGAACAATTTTTAAACTTGTTTTTTCAACTTTATTAATAAAGGAACAACGCTGTTGAGTTTTGTGTCTAGCTTTTAACTCAACAACTTTAGCGAATAGCCTCTCCTCAAGTTTCCCCAGTTATTTCATACTCATTTATTGGTCAGAAAAAATATTCATTATTCCCAGCTTATTATCGATATATTTCTATCCGACTTAAACTCATTGAGCAAAAAAAAAGGGGCTAAATCACTTAAGCCCCTTTTTTCCGAAGCTATCTTGAAATTATTTTTCATTGCCGGCGTTGAGATGCGTTACAGCGGCTTCAAGATGTTTAGTGGCTCTGCCTACATGGCCTAGAGTCCCCTGATCAATAGCTTCTTGAAGCTCTTCAGCGCCAGCTTCAATACTATTTTTCAACACGCCTTTAGCCTCAATGGAGGCGGCCAACGCATCCTCTAGCGCCGCCTTTGCGTGTTCGAGCATAACGGGGGTGTGACCGGCCTTGCCATGAATCATCGCCGCACTGGCGTGTTCCAGCGCTTCAGCGGCATGTGTCTCAGCAAAAACAGGAGCACTTAAAAGAATTAATAAACCTGCGCATATGGGTGCTAATTTTTTCATAATTATCTCCTCAATAAAATTTACATTTAGTTATCGATAACATGCTCTTCAAGACCATCTATTTTCTTATATTCTGAAAAACGGCAGAAAATCAATATAAATCAACATATCTATTTTTACCTTATGTGCTTCATATTGCAATACCCGCATATTAGTAATTCGGAATTAATAATTCTACGTCTATTTGAGTTTTGGCTGCCGCCAAAGAAATACTCAGGCTGAAGCATTATGCTTCCATAATGCTTCAGCGCCATGATGCCAACGCATACAAATAATTTAGCGGTGCGCACTGAGACTAACAATTTTCTGACGATTCTGCCAAAAGCCTTCTAAATTCCCTTAGCCAATTTTTCTGCGTAACCAATATAATTGCGCGGCGTCAAATCCAGCAAAACAGCCTTGGCTTCAGCCGGAATTTCCAATTTTTCAATAAACGCCTGCATTTGTTCTGGAGTAATGCGCTGACCACGGGTGAGTTCCTTTAGTTTTTCATAGGGTTTTTCAATGCCGTAACGACGCATCACCGTTTGTATCGGTTCCGCCAACACTTCCCAGTTGGCATTAAGATCAGCCTCAATCGCATCGACATTGATCTGCAATTTAGAGATGCCTTTTAAACTGGCCTGAATGGCAATGGAAGTGTGAGCAATGCCGACACCGATATTTCTCAATACGGTTGAATCGGTCAAATCCCGCTGCCAGCGTGATACCGGCAGTTTTTCGGCCAAGAAGCCGAATATGGCATTGGCTAAGCCTAGGTTGCCTTCCGAGTTTTCAAAATCTATCGGATTGACTTTGTGCGGCATCGTAGAAGAACCGACTTCACCGGCAATGGTTTTTTGCTTGAAATAACCCAACGAAATATAGCCCCAAATGTCGCGGTCGAAATCCAGCAAAATAGTATTGAAACGGGACAGCGCGTGGAAATATTCGGCAATATAATCGTGCGGTTCGATCTGGATGGTGTAGGGGTTGAATTGCAGGCCTAAAGATTCGACAAAGTTTTGAGCGAATTCGGCCCAGTCCACATCGGGATAAGCCACGCAATGCGCATTATAATTACCCACAGCGCCATTGATTTTGCCTAATAGAGTAACGGCTTGCAGCTGGTTTTGTTGGCGTTGCATACGCGCGGCAACGTTAGCGAATTCCTTACCGGTGGTGGTCGGCGTAGCCGATTGTCCATGAGTGCGCGACAACATAGGCTGTTCGGCAGTTTCCACGGCAATGGTTTTCAGCGCCGCAATACAGTCGCTAATTTGCGCCAAAATCACTTCTCGACCTTCTTTAAGCATTAATGCATAAGACAGGTTATTAATGTCTTCCGAGGTGCAGGAAAAATGAATGAATTCACTGACTTTTTCCAACTCTGAGTTACCGGCAATTTTCTCTTTCAGCAAGTATTCAACCGCTTTGACATCGTGATTGGTGGTTTTTTCAATGTCTTTAACGCGCTGCGCATCGGTTTCAGAAAACTCACTGACAATGTTGTTTAACAGCTGTGTTGCCGCATCGCTGAACGGGCTGACTTCGATAATCAGCGGATGCTTGGATAAGGCTTGTAGCCAGCGCACTTCAACCAGCACGCGAAAACGGATCAGGCCGTATTCGCTGAAGATAGGGCGTAGTTTTTCGACTTTGTCGGAGTAGCGGCCGTCAATTGGAGAAATAGCGGTGATGGCAAAATTAGTCATAGTTTGTTCCGAATATTAAAATAGTATATGTTGTTATTCGTTAGCTTTCGATTCAATAATCCCGCCACCCAAGCATATTTCACCGTCATAAAAAACAACGGACTGCCCAGGCGTAATAGCCCGCTGCGGCTGATCGAATACTGCTTTGCATCGGTCATCGCCTATCGGCTCTAAATAACAGGCTTGATCGGCCTGGCGATAGCGTGTTTTAGCCATGCAGCGTAAGGGCTTAGTCAATGGCCTATTGCTGCACCAATCAAGTTGGCTGGCTTCTAAAGTGTTATGCAACATCAACGGGTGATCGTGGCCTTGGCCGACAATCAGAATATTGTTTTCCAAATCCTTTTCCAGCACATACCACGGCTCATCCGGCGCGTTTTTAACGCCGCCGATACCTAAGCCCTGGCGTTGGCCGAAGGTGTAATACATCAGGCCGTGATGTTTGCCGATATATTGGCCTTCGGGGGTACGCATTTCACCCGGTTGTGTGGGCAAATAGCGTTGCAGGAATTCGGTGAATTTACGCTCGCCGATAAAACAAATGCCGGTGCTGTCTTTTTTTCGGCTGTTGGCAAAACCTGCTTTATCCGCCATGGCTCGGATCTCAGGTTTATGCAAATGGCCTATCGGAAACAGGGTACGAGATAGCTGTTTTTGTCCCAGCGTGTAAAGAAAATAGCTTTGTTCTTTGTTCGGATCCAGGCCTTTTAACAAAAAGTATTCGCCGTTTTTCTCCGCAACTTGTGCATAGTGACCGGTCGCAATATATTCCGCGCCCAAATCTTCTATCGCATAATTCAAAAAAGCTTTGAATTTAACATGCTTATTGCACAGAATATCAGGATTAGGGGTGCGCCCCGCTTTAAATTCGGACAAGAATACTTCAAAGACCTCATCCCAATATTCGGCGGCAAAATTGACGGTTTTCAGTTCTATGCCCAATTTGTCGCAAACTTGTTGGGCGTCGGCTAAATCTTCCATCGCGGTACATTGCTCAGTGCCATCGTCTTCTTCCCAATTTTTCATAAACAAACCGGTGACTTGATGGCCTTGTTCTAAAAGCAGCAAAGCGGTTACCGAAGAATCGACACCGCCAGACATGCCGACGATTACTTTTTTACTCATGGTCAAGATCGATAAATGATTTAAGCAAGGATAATGGATGTCGTTGTCCGCTGAGATATTCGTCTATACTGATAAGCACTAGCGGACTACGTAAACGATGACGCCGGGCTTCGACTTCATCGCGCGTTAACCAGTGACTGGCGATTATACCGTCATCCAGTGCTTGCGTCGGGTTATGCGAATGACAACGCCCTGAAAAGCATACTCTGACAAAGCTCGGGAAATCAGGATTTTTTCGCCACAGTTGGATAGATACGACATGCTCAGGTTCAAACTGCCAAGCGGTTTCTTCCAGCACTTCACGTTTTACGGCGGCAATTAAATCTTCACCGGCTTCAAGATGCCCAGCCGGTTGATTGAACTGAAGTCCACTGGGCGTTTCCTCTTCTACGAGTAAAAATCGTCGGCCTTGTTCAATTACTGCGGCCACGGTAACGTGTGGCTTCCAAACCATTGCAAAATCCCAGACTGTAAAAGTCAGACATTTTACTGGATTTGAAGATATTATGCTGGTAAAAAAGATTCTGAGATAATGATACAAGCTGTTCATATAGACTTTGTTGATTTTGTTGCCAACATTAAGAGTTGAAATTCACAAAGATTGGCACTATGTTAGTGACTTATAATATTTTACTATTACGATTATGTCCGATTTTGATCCATACAAAGATAAAGATGACGACTTGGCTATTCAGGAAGCCAAGCCCAAGTTAAAAAGACCGCCTTTATACAAGGTTATCTTGTTGAATGATGATTTTACGCCGATGGATTTTGTGATTGAAATTTTGATGGATTTTTTTGCAATGTCTGAAGAAAAAGCAACTCAGGTGATGCTGCAAGTACATACACAGGGTGTGGGTGTGTGCGGGACGTATTCTAAAGATGTCGCTGAAACCAAAGTCTATGTAGTTAACGATTATTCCCGAGAGCATCACCATCCGTTGATGTGTTCGATGGAAGAAGTGTAGGTTGGAGAGCTTATGTTAAGTAAAGAACTTGAAATTACGTTGAATAATGCCTTTAAAAATGCGCATGATAAACGCCATGAATTTATTACGGTTGAACATTTGCTACTGGCATTGCTCGAAAATGCATCTGCGCAGCCGATTTTGATCGCCTGCGGCTGTGATATTAAAACTCTACGCGGCCAGCTGACGCAGTTTATCGATGAAACCACATCGCTGATTCCAATAGGTATCCAGCGAGAAACTCAACCTACCCTAGGATTTCAGCGGGTGCTGCAACGCGCTGTTTTTCATGTGCAGGCATCCGATAAGAAAGAAGTTTCCGGTGCCAATTTATTTGTCGCATTATTCAGCGAACAGGATTCCCACGCGGTTTATCTGTTAAATAAACAGGATATTTCAAGATTGGATGTGGTTAATTATCTGGCTCACGGCATTTCAAAAATCGATCCTGAAAACGAGTTGCCGAATAGCCACTCACC
>JADHTX010000190.1 GCA_016784875.1 Methylobacter sp. | reverse complement strand
GGCTGTGTGCTTCGCCTGCGGCCATTAGTCCTAAGACTGCCCAAGCTGTTTGGAATGCAGTGCTAAAGTAATATTTTCCGCTATGACTGGTATCGTGATAACTGTAGTTGTCTTCGCCCCAACCGCCATCGCCACGTTGTACACTTTTTAGCCATGCGGCGGCTTTGGTGTACAGAGGGTCGCTTTTAGGAAGGTTGGTTTGTTCTAATCCTAGTAATGCCGACCATGTACCGTAAATGTAGTTGGTACCCCAGCGACCAAACCAAGAGCCGTCCTGTTCTTGTTCGCTACGGATGTATTCGATGGTTCGCTCTAATGCAGGCAAGTATTCTTCATGATTTTGAGCCACTCTAGCCATCAGCATTGCACAGCGGGCGCTGACGTCGGAAGTTGGCGGATCTAATAAGGCCCCATGGTCGGCAAACGGGATTTCATTCAGGTAATAGTAAGTATTATCGACATCGAACGCACCGTAACCGCCATTTTTAGATTGCATGCCGACTATCCAGCGGGTAGCGCGATGTATCGATTCTTGCAAATGGGGCAGGTTCGATTCTGCCATGGCAAAAGCGACAACCGCCGTGTCGTCGACATCGGGATAATGCGGGTTTTCAAATTGAAATGCCCAGCCGCCGCCTTCCAAGTCCGGTTTTGAGATTCGCCAATCACCCGGTTCGTCCGACAGTTGCTTGCTTTTAAGCCAGTCGTAGGCGCGAGTCAGGCTCTGGTTGTTACCGATTTTATCGGATTCCTGCAAAGCCAGTGCTGCCAGCGCGGTATCCCAAACCGGAGAAAGGCAGGGTTGGCAGTAGGCATCGTGCTCGTTGATAACCAGTAATTTATCTATGGCTTTACGTGCGGTGACCACATGCGGATGATCCTTCGGCATGCCGAGCAGCAGCATTGATTCGTAAGAACCGACCATTGCAGGGAAAATACCGCCTAAGCCGTCTTCGCCGTTTAGTCGTTCAATAAACCAATCTTTGGCTTTTTCAATTGCCAATTCATGAGCTTTTTTAGGGATTAAAGGGCGTGTTGCTCGGCCCAGTTTATCCAAGCCCAGGAAGATTTTATTTAATGTGGTTCTTTCAGGAAAGTAATGCTGTTCTTCATCAGGATGAGTGATGAAAAGTTCCAGTATATTAATGTTATTAGGATTTTTTGCGGTTGCTTTTAGTGTGCAAAGAATAAATAGCGGTACCATAACAGTTCTGGACCAGTAGGATACTTTGTCCAAATGGAATGGAAACCAGCTGGGGAATAACATGATTTCGACAGGAATATATGGGACGCCTCGCCATGGCAGTTGCTCAAAGGTTGCCAGTGCAATACGAGTAAATACATTGGCTTTTGCTGCGCCGCCCTGGCTAAGGATGTAATTCCTTAATAGGGTCATATGTGGTGCGTCGATAGAGTCTCCCGCCATTTTTAACGCAAAGTAGACTTTAACGCTGCAACTGAGATCGCCTGCACCGCCTGTATATAAAGGGTAGCTACCGTCTTCGGATTGGCGGGGTCTTAAGTAGTTGGCTATTTTGGCCTGTAGCGACTCGTCAATTTCACCCAGATAATGCATCATCATAATGTACTCTGATGGAATTGAGCAATCTGCCTCCAATTCGAATACCCAATAACCGTCTTTGTCTTGCAAGCTTAGTAATTTATCCTGCGCTTTGTTAATGGCTAGCTTGAGATTGTGATCATAGTTATTAGCAGTGCTTGCAGCGTTTGAAATAGTACCGGTATTAATTTCTGAATTTGCTTCGTTAAACATAGGTTGCGTCCTTAAAGATTTGTCTTGGCTTTTGAGGATTGTGTTGAATATGTCCAGTCTGGCGTTTTGAGTTCGCGACTTGTTAAATTGAACAGTAAGCTAAGCAGTGTGTTGCTGCGTCCGGTTAAGCGGGTTGCAAGAATAGTTGCTTTGACGCTGTTGCGAGTAATTTTGACTTGGTCGGAATGGTGGAAATCCAGATTTTGTTTGATCTTTTTTAAGGTTAGAACGGCCATGCCTAACGCCCAAAGGCAGAAATTACGGATGCCTGTTTCATGGGGGGGCAGTAACTGTGTATATTTCAGTGCATTATGTAAATGATTGTGTGCGATGCTGATCAAGTGTTCCAAGCCTTTTCTGAAGCTCTCTGAATTCGTTTCCGGTGTCAGGCTGTTAAGATCGAACCCTGTTTCGGTAAAAATATCCTGAGGTAACCAGCAAACGCCTCGCTCGGCATCATCCCATATGTCTTTTAATATGTTGGTCATCTGTAGTCCCTGGCCGAAAGACACTGATAACTTGAGTAGCTCGTTTTTGTGTTGGGCAATTTCCGGTGAGTAATGGCAAAAAAGCTTGGCCAGCATTTCGCCGACGCAACCGGCAACGTAATAGCAGTATCTATCCATGTCGGCGAGTGTTGCAAGACCGCCATGTAAGTCCAGAGCCTGGAAGATCGGCATGCCTTCGGCCATGGTTTCGACGCAGCTAGCCAATGCCTCTATTTGATTAGGGGCGAATTTATGAGTGATTTGGATAACCCGTGGTAAAACATGAATTAAGGTGTGCTCGGCAGGAATGGTTTGCGCCGACAGTAGCGGGGCAAGTTCTACGGCAAAAGGTTCTGAATTGTTTCCGGTTTTTACGACCTGAATAAACTCTGAGCAAAAATATTTTTTTTGTTCAGCGGACAGTGAAATTTCATCTTCTATGGTATCGACGATACGACACAGTAAATAGGCGTTAGCGACTGCTCCGTATAATTTTTCCGGTAGCTGCGGAATGGTTAGCGCAAATGTTCTGGAGACGCCTTCAAGTAATAGTGCTTGGAATTCATCGTCAGAGCATTTACTGAGTGATTTTGGGTTATCCAGAGATATTTGAGTTTCACTCATGATATTTTTGTTGTCGACTTATTAAAGGTAAATTTAAGTTGGTTAATAGCAATAATAGACTGTTTGTTGGTATTTTGCAAAGCAATGTTGTTTTGTTGCAAATACGCACACCTTGTAATTTATAAAGATGGTTTATTGCTAATAAAAATAATAGGTTAGTGTTTTTTTTGTGCTCGGTATTAGCTTGCGGCCTGCATGGACGTTTACACATGCGCACTATAAAACTGGAGTCGTCAGTTAAAAGATAGTATTCTAGTCAATAATAGATAAGCGATTGTATTATATAATAGGCTTGGCGGTATTCCCTGGTTTCTGATGTGTAAATGCAGTAGGCGTTTATCATTTGGTGAGTGTTGTCTGGTTGTTGTTTTATTGATACAGGTTCGTCGTCTTGTAGTGAATGTGGTTTCAGGGCGGTCACTTTAAAATGTGGGCGTCATTAAGTTTATCGAAGTTTTTTTTGGAGGGTATGCTCATGGGAGTTCCTTTACGTCAGCAGTTGACTGTAGGCAGTTATTTAATTAAACAAAAGTTAAAGGGGGTTAAAAAATATCCTTTGGTACTGATGCTTGAGCCTTTGTTTCGTTGTAATTTGGCCTGTGCAGGCTGTGGTAAAATCGATTACTCCGATGATATTCTCGATCAGCGTCTTTCATTTGAAGAGTGTATGCAGGCGGTTGATGAATGTGATGCGCCTATGGTGTCGATTCCTGGTGGTGAGCCGCTAATTCATAAAGAAATGCCGCAAATTGTTGCCGGTATCATTGAGCGGAAGAAATTTGTTTACCTGTGTACTAACGCGTTGTTGTTGAAAAAGAGAATTGACGATTATAAGCCATCACCTTATCTGACATTTTCTATCCATTTAGATGGAATGCATGACAGGCATGATACGTCTGTTTGTCAGGAAGGTGTTTTTGAGCGAGCTGTCGAAGCGATAAAATTGGCGTTGGGAAAAGGCTTTCGGGTAACGATAAACTGTACTCTGTTTCAGGGCGAAAACTCTCAGGAAGTTGCCGATTTTCTGGATTATGCAATGGAACTTGGCGTTGAGGGGGTGACTATTGCTCCAGGCTTTAGTTATGAACATGCGCCTCAGCAGGATGTATTCATTAAAGGTAGTGATGTTAAAGATTTATTCCGAGGAATTTTTAGAATCGGTAAAAAGCGCAACTGGAAATTAAATCATTCGTCGCTCTATCTTGATTTTCTGGCAGGCAATCAAAATTACGATTGTACGCCTTGGGGCAATCCGACCCGTAATGTGTTTGGCTGGCAAAAGCCGTGTTACTTGTTGGCTGATGAAGGTTATGTGTCAAGTTTTCAGGAGCTTTTGGATACGACTCCATGGGAAAAGTACGGCTCAGTTAATAATCCTAAATGTGCAAGTTGCATGGCGCATTGCGGTTATGAAGCGACGGCGGTTGAAGATATGCTAAGTCACCCGTTGAAGGCCTTTTTGACATCTATTAGAGGGCCAAAGACCGAGGGTGCAATGGTACCGGAGGCTGCTCCTGTGTATGTAAAAGAAGAGCGGACCTCAACTATTGCAGGGATTCCTGTGAGAATAGAGGTTGCTGATTAAAATGCGACCATGCCTAGCGCTACTTATGGTGTCATGGTCATTTTAGGCTGGAGTGGTTAGTTTTTACGCCTTTCGTCCTGAGCCTTTTGCCTTATTTAAATACGTATTGGTGTTACGAGGGTTTTAAATTATGCTTTTAAAAAATATGAAGTTAGCTGCTGTTTTTATATTCATTTTGTGTGGAACAGTGAATGCTTTTGCTCTGGATGAAGGCGGTGCAACCGCAAAACAAGTTGTAGAGAAATTTCAGGTCGATCTTATCGATGTGATGAAGGCGGGCAAAAAATTGGGTTATGCTGGAAGATATGACAAGCTCAAGGATCCTGTTTCCAATAGTCACGAACTGACAAAAATTGCCCGTATTGTGGTGGGTAAAGAGTGGGAGAAGTTATCCGAGGAGCAACAACAAAAGTTGGTGGATGTATTCAGTCGGTTGAGTATTGCTTCCTATGCGCACAACTTTAAAGATTATTCTGGGGAATCATTTGTTTTTGATTCTGAAGAAGAAACGACAAGAGGCGGTGTGGTTGTGCATTCTCATCTTGTTATTCCTGGTGACAAGCCGGTTAAATTTGACTACATGTTAAAGGAAAAGGGCAATAGCTGGCGTATCATCAATATTATCGCAAATGGTGTTAGTGATTTGGCTTTGAAAAGATCGGAATACACGACTATTTTACAGCGAGAAGGCTTTGATGTATTAATCAGCAAAATTAATGAAAAAATTGATAATTATTCAAAACAATAGGTTTTATGCCGATGAATAGATCACACAAAGGCGATCATAGCGATAAATGCCAACCTACATTCTCAGTGTTACTGGTTGTATTGGCTCTTACTTTAGTGGGCTGTGCAACAACAGGAGATGTTGAGCAACAAATTGTAGCGAGCAAGACTGATCCCTATGAAAGCTTTAATCGAAAAATGTTTGGATTTAACGATAGTGTTGATAATTATGTAGCCGAACCTATTTCAAATGCCTATAAATGGATAACTCCGCAGTTCATGCAAACGGGGGTATTCAATTTCTTTAATAATTTGAAAAATGTCAATGTCGTTATTAATGATGTTTTGCAGGCCAAATTTGCACAAAGTGCTGAAGATACCGGGCGTTTTGCCATCAATTCAACAGTAGGTTTGGGCGGTTTGTTTGATGTAGCCAAGCATGTAGGGTTGGAACAAAATGAGGAGGATTTTGATCAGACCCTGGCGGTATGGGGCGTTCCTCAAGGTTCTTATTTAGTGCTGCCGATTCTGGGGCCGTCAACGGCGCGTGGTATTCCAGGATCGATATTCGATACGGCTGCAAATCCGGCTAGTTACATAGGTATGCCGGTGCAATTATTGTCTTTGTTGAATGCTAGAGCTAGTGCGGAAGGAGCATTAAAATTCATTGATGAGGCTGCGTTAGACCCATATGTATTTACGCGTGAATCTTTCTTGCAGTGGCGTAATCATTTGGCTACGGATGGAAATTCGGAGGCATCGTTCGATATGGATGGTCTTGACGATGAGTTGCTTGATGACGGTAATGGCGCTGCTTCAAGTCAAGGCTCGCTTGATGGTGCTAATGCAAATGATAAGTCTGGTTTAGATCTGCGCTTAGACGAAAAGACGAAAGAGATTGAGCAAGCCCCACGTTGATTTAGCCGTGTCGTTCTATCATTTGGTGCTACCGCCAAGTCATTTGAAGAAGCCGGAAATAAGCTGGATAAATTGGAAGAATCAAAAAAACATAGGCGAAAAAGGCGGCGGGCGAAAGGTGATGGATGAAATAGCATTTCTGTTAATATTTCGTATCTAGCCCTTCGTGCGCTCTTTTATCTAATAATGCAATAAAGAATGGACTTCGTAATCTCTTAGTTTTTCCCTTCCTTCCAGAAAATCCAACTCCACCACAAAGGCGCACGCTTCTACTGTTGCACCCAATTGTTCAACTAATTCGCAGCTCGCTTTTGCGGTTCCGCCGGTAGCCAGTAAGTCATCAATCAGTAAAACGCGATCATTCGCATCGAAAGCATCGATATGCGCTTCCAGTGTGGCTGAGCCATACTCAAGATCATAGGATACGCTTTGTACATCGTAAGGAAGTTTTCCCGGTTTTCTTAGTGGTACAAATGGAAGGCCCAATTCCCAAGCAACCAACGAGCCGAAAATAAATCCGCGTGCCTCCATACCGGCAACGGCGGTAATATTTCTGCCTAAAAATGGGTGTAGCAGTTGATGGACTGAAAGTCTTAGAGTAGCAGGGTCTTTTACCAGCGGTGTAATGTCCTTGAAGATAATGCCGGGTTTTGGAAAGTCGGGGATGTCGCGGATTTTGTCTCTTAATCGATTCATTGTTTTATTGTTAGATGTTTAAGGTTAGGGTGTTAATGGCCAATTAAACTGAGCCAAAAATGGCCATTAATTTTGAGCCACTTTTTCAGATTTCTTTTTAACAATGAATCTGAGACAGTCCCTGATTTTTATTCAAGGACTGTTATGAAGGAGTGGATTGTGATCC
>JADHTX010000189.1 GCA_016784875.1 Methylobacter sp. | reverse complement strand
TTGCGGATTCCTAGCGGCTGATTTTATGCCGATAGCCGCGTTGCTGAAACAGCTTCATAGCTTGCTATGCGCCTGTTTCAGCGCCTTGCTATCGACAAAAATCAACTCGCTATCATTTCCTCAACCGTAACCGTGCGAAATATAAATAACCGGAGGCATTATGTCACTGAACAAATTAGAACCCCTGCTCGCCGATAAGTTATCCGAATTACAACAAGGCATATGCAAGGGCAACGAAAAGATCATTACCGGCATGAGAGCGGGCACTGGGGGCTTTGGAACCCGTTACTTTCTCGAAGGCTACAGGGATAGAGCGTTCTTGCGCATGAATTCAAATTCCTATCTGGGACTTGCCGTGCATCCGCAGGTCATTAAAGCGGAAACACAAGCCGCCGAACAATTCGGCACCGGCCCCGGAGCGGTTCGTTTCATCAGCGGCACTTACCGACCGCATATTGAACTGGAACAACAATTGGCCGAATTTCATGGACGTGAATCGGCAATGCTGTTCAGTTCCGCTTATACGACGATGCTGGGCGTACTGCCTCAGTTTATAACGACCGATACCTTAGTCGTCAGCGATGCGCTGAATCATAACTGCATTATCAATGCGATACGCTTGTCCCATCCGGTCGGCAAAGAAATTTATGCGCATGCCGATTTGACTACCCTGAACAACATCCTTGAATCTTATCAAGGCCGCGTCAAGCGCGTTTGTCTGGTAACTGACGGCATTTTCAGCATGCGCGGCGATTACGCCCAGCTCGATAAAATCAACGCTTGCTGCAAACGGCATGAACATGCGTATGAACAAGGAATTATCAGCATTGTCGACGATTCGCATGGCGTTGGCGCGTTTGGTCAAACCGGTCGAGGCACAGAAGAATATAGCCAAGGTAGAGCGGACATTTTAATAGCTACGCTTGGAAAAGCCTTTGGCGTGAATGGCGGATATGTCGTTTCCAGTTCGACGGTGATCGCTTATTTACGGGAAACCTCGCCGTTTTATATTTATTCGAATCCGATTACCCCGGCTGAAGCGGTGGCCGCAAGCACGGCTTTAGCCATTGTTAACAGTCCTGAAGGCTTGCATCTGCTGGATAAACTGCGGAAATTCAGCGTCCGACTTAGATCGGGACTTGAACAACTGGGTTTTGAAACGCTACCGGGTGAACACCCTATCGTTCCCATCCTGATTCGCGATACAAAAAAAACATCGGCTTTGGTAGCGCATTTATTGGCGCATAACATTCTGGTTACCGGACTGAATTACCCCGTAGTCCCCGAAGGCGAACAGGAAATCAGGTTACAGGTCTGCGCCGAGCATAGCGAAATGGATATAGACTATTTATTGGCTAAGTTGGCTGATTTTTAGTGACGATGCTCTGCACGGTCAAGTTTTCGGTTTTAGAAAAAAATAAGAATAACCACGGAGAGCACGGAGGACACGGAGAAAATAACGGCATAAATTCAAGTATTAAAAACTCCGTGCTCTTTGTGTTCTCCGTGGTAAATAATTTTTTCAGCCCGATTTGGATAATGCTTACTTTTCGTTTAGTACCCAAACACCATCCCAATCAGAACCGGGCTGGTCTTTATCCGCAAGACAACGCTGCAAATAGACCTTAGCGACCGGATCATCCGGCAAGCTCGCAAAAACGGCGGCTGCCTCTGCCAACTGCGCCCGCTTATATAAAGCCAAACCTTGATTAAATGTCTGTATGGCAGGCGGCAGCTCTTCGCCTTTAAAACCGAGCAATTCATAGACGGTTACCGGCGTATTGCGCCCGACCACCCGAATGGTTCCGGTTTCACGCCAGAGAAACGCATCATCGGTCTGTTGTTTGGTCGCTTCGGAAATCATGGTATAGGTGCCGAAAAATTTGTTCGCTCCTTCCAGTCTTGCTGCCAAGTTGGCCGCGTCGCCGAGCATGGTGTAGTTAAAGCGGGTTTTCGATCCGAAATTACCCACCACGACTGCGCCGCTATGGATGCCGATACGGTTATAAATCCACGCGCCGGTTTGCTGAAAAAACTCTTCCCGCCGCTGGGCCAATCTGCGTTGGCATTTTAAAACACTCCGGCACATCCTCAGCGCATGATCTTCCTGGGGTAACGGCGCATTAGTAAAGGCGATAATCGCATCGCCTTCGTACTTGTCCAGAGTGCCGCCCTCGTCGGTAATGATGTCGGTCATGTCGGTTAAATAGCTGTTCAAAAACTGCACCAATTGTTCCGGCGTCAGTTTTTCGGAAATGGTGGTAAAACCCTGTATGTCTGAAAAAAAGATACTTAACTCGCGCGTTTCGCCGCCCAAACTGAGCAGCTTGGGATTTTTCTTCAGTAGCTCGATATATTCACTGCTTAAATAATGTTGGAACATGCCTTGTATAGCACGGCGCTCCTTGCCCTCAGTGAAGTATTTTAAAATAACTGAATTAACCAGCGCCAAAACAACCGCCGCTTCCACGAACAAGACCGGCCAGTCGTAATTTTGCCAATACGCCGCAAAACCGATAGCCAGCGACAACGGCGTAAACACCACAAACGCAAGCACCAAGCCCAGCATGCGCTTGCTATGAATCAGCATAAAACTTGCTAAAATGGCGAGAGCCAAGGCAATACAAAAAGCCGGCCATCTTGGAAATACCCTAACCGCATCACCCGCCAGCAGGTTGTCCAGCACGGTAGCATGCACCTCCACTCCCGGATAATCGCCGCTGACTGGCGTCGGACGCAAGTCTTTTAAACCCGGCGCACTAAAACCGAAAAACACATATTTATCTTTAAACAGCGCAGGATCGATTGCGCTTTTTTCGCCAGCCTGCAAATGCAATTCGGACTGGATTATCGCTGCCGCACTAAAAGTCTGATGGGTACCGGAATCGCCGCGAAACTTTAAAATCAACTGGCCTTGCTCGTCGGTAGGAATGACTTTGTCTTGATAATGCAGCGAACCGTCATAATTCAAGGTCCAATCTTGTTTGTCCAACAGCAATGCAGCCAAACCCATCGAGGGTATTATTTGACCGTCGAAAACACGGAACAACGATGCTCGCCTGAATACCCCGTCAGCATCGGGCAACTCATCGGCATGCGAGAGCAAGCTTGCCGCACTCGCCAAACGGTCAATCGGAAAAGTGGCATGAATTTTATTGACCGCACTTAAATCGGCCTGTTCTTGCCATTGCTCCAACCCCTGAACTTTGACCGAACCGGGTGCAACAGTAGCAGGCCAATTCGTCCGCTGCCTGGCTTGCTTGCCTAGAAAAATCGGCAACACCACTTTATTGTCAGCCATCGCATTGGCAAAGACCTGATCGTCTTCAACACCATAAACCGATGCTTCGGTATACAGCACATCGAAGGCAATTATTTTAGCGCCCGCCCGCTGCATAAACCGGACAATCGGCGCATAGACTTCTCTCGGCCAGGGCCAGGATAAGCCGTTGACCGACGCGCCCCAGTCCAGGCTCGCCTGATCCAGCAAGACGATTTTAATATCTGGAGTATGAGCAGAGGGTTGCGCCAGTAATTTCTCGCGCCAAGACCAAGTGGTGTATTCCCATTGATCAAGAAGTTTGGTTGAATGCAATATCTGGGCTAGCAATACCGCTATAAAGCCGATAAAGAGCGCAGACCGCAACTGTGTGCGAGTATTTATGTCCATGAGAGACTTAGTTTCGTGATCGAATCAACTTATATTGCCGGCCACAAAGGGCCCAGCATGCCCCGATAGCTGATGAAACCGGGGCATGCTACGCTCTGGTGTAGATTAAAGCGCGGCCAACATCTTGCCAAAGCGCTGATCGCGATTGGCGTTTGCCGCCATTGCCGTTAAGCTTTGCGGTAACAAAGGTCTAATATCGGCGATTCGATCATCCGGTTCAGGATGCGTTGAAGTAAATCCGGTCGCTCCGGGCTGAACCTTAACTTTCATTGTTTCCAGAACCCGAATTAACGCAGCAGGATCATAACCGACGCGCTGCATGATTTTAATGGCCGTCGCATCCGCTTCATTTTCCTGACCGCGTGCATAACCGCTATTCACCAGCGTTTGAGTTATATCATCGATACTGCCTTCAAATAACTGAGTTAATTCGCCAACAACTCCGCCCACCGCTGCCTGAGCGCCTTCTGAAGCTATAATGGTCAACGCCGAAGTGATACGGCTGGTCGAAATAGCGCCAAGTGCATGCGAATGTTGTACATGACCAATTTCATGCGCCAACACCGCCGCCAAGTCATCTTCATTCTTACAAAGTTTAATCATCCCTTTGGACACGAATACAAAACCGCTTGGCGCCGCAAAAGCTACGACCTCATCCGTATCCAATAACAGAAAATGGTAACCTTTAAAGGTTGAAGAAGGCTTTTCCGATGACGCCACCAAAACCTGTCCCAATAAGTTAAGGTAATGGTTAGCAACCGGATTGTCTTTCACCGGATAACGACTGACAATTCCTGCACTCACTGTCCGACCGATGTAATACTCTTGCGACGGGGTAATATCTTCCATGGTTTTGGCAACGGCAGTCCCTGCTCGAACTAAGGAGTTGGCCTGACTACTGGATATATAACCCGTCGCAGCTGCCATAGAAGCAACCCCACCAACTACACCGCCCATTTCGGCACAACTCGCCAATCCAAAGGCCAGAAATACTATTAATAGTGAGCGCTTCATAATCCTGTCTCCCGCAATCCGCCGTCTTTAATAAACTGAGCAATATCGGCTTTGTTAACCGCATATTTTTCCATTTTATCCACCCAAACAAAACTTACCTGCTGATGGCTCGCTTTATAGGCATTTTCGACATCCGGGTTAAAACCTTTGCCGGCCAACGCAATTTCCTTACCGCTTGCACCTTGAGAGACATCGCCGCCCGACACCAAATCAACTTTAGCTTCCGATATCGCAGATTGATGAATCCAGCCCTCTTTCCTTTGGGTGTTTACCTGTCGCCACGGCCCCTGTTCTTTGACCAACTCAACCGAGTCGCCATAAACGACTTTATCGATTATTTCTCCCATAAAAGACGGCGTACTTCTCACCTGCCCCTCTTCCACCTGAATATTCAATGATGTTGCAAACGCCGAAACCGGCATCAGCAAAACCGCGACACTAAATTTAGCTATTTTCTGCATATCTCCCCCTTATAATTGTTTTTATATCGTCATGAATTGTTTAAATCTAACACCTTAAAAGTAGCCTTAAAAATACAGTTAAGCCAGTTTGAGGCATAAATCATAAACGCTCGAACAAAGTTGACGCAAGGTCAATCGTGCCGACGTGGAACTCACACTCATATTATGCTTAGTTATTTTTCGGTTACAAACAGCGTTAAAAATCCAAACGATTTACCAGAACGCCGATTTAGCTTGTCGGATTTATCGACCAGCTTACCGCTTAGTCATCAAATCAAACACAACCCGAGAGAAATTAGCGGCTTTGATGGGATCGGATAATAACTGCATCATTTGATCTTGATGCGCCGCGCTGCTGTCCAATACCGCATCATCAATCGCCTTTACAAACCCGCCTAACAAAGCCTGCTCAGGCGAGTTATTGGCAATCTGATTCCATAGGCAATATCTCTCATAATCCTTCTCCCATTTGGACAAAATACTTTGTTCAACGCGTTTAACGTGCGGCACATTGCGATCAAACCATTTAACCGCCGACATCAAAATGCTGTATTGCAAATAAACCGGCGCAGTTTCCAAATCAACCACACTCACCTGATTATAAAGCTTTAATTCGCGTTCAATAGCGGCCTCCAACAATTGCGGACGCAACAACCGAGCACTTAAATCCGCTTTATAATCGCTAAAAATAACGGCAATATCCCAATCGCTAGCTTCATGCGCAGTTTGCTTGGCGCGTGAACCGTAAAGATAAATGGCATCCACTTGTGCATGATTCTGAATAACACCAGCCAAAATCCAGTATATATGGGTCTTTTAAAATCAGGTTTTCATTGACCAAGCCTTGCTCGCGTAACAGGGCAAGTTCACGGATGATGGTTTCCTTTGGCTTTCTTGATATTGAGCTACGCTCAAACAATTGTTTATCAATGCGTTCTGCCAAGGTGCGGGTAGACCAGCGTTCTTGAACCGCCATGGCAAGATAAAACTCCCGTTTTAAGGAGTCGTCCAGATAAATTAGACTCTTAAAATGCGTCCAGCTTAATTGTCTCCGCAGTGCGGAGACAATTTCCGGCTCAGGAAAAGCCTCTGCAAAACGAAGGCAATGGTGTAATTGTTTTTTATTCCAGCTCTTGCCGAAAGCCACGGTTAAATCATGCGCCAGATTGTCTATTACCTGCTTGCCATATTCCGCCCGTTCGCCGCCCAAGACCTCATCGGCAATGCATTTGCCCACTTGCCAATAGAGCAAAGTCAGCTCGGCATTGACCGCAACAACAGCGCGTTGCTTGGCAGATTGAATCAGCTGCTTAATTTCTTCGACCAGCGCGTTATCGACAAGCGGAGTCTGGTTCATGCGGTGGCTTCCTTGTGGATTATCTCGTTCCCACGCGTTGCGTGGGAATGCAGGTTGTGACGCGCTAGCGTCAGGTTTAGAAAACCGAGCGTCATGAAGCAGGACGCAGCGCGTCTGCACTCGGTTACCACGCGGCGCGCGGGAACCAGATCAACTTCGGTACGGCGATGACGAAATTCAGGCGGAATCGCAATCACATCTTGCGGGTCTTCGATAATCTGGCGGATGGCCAGCATGGTTTATACTCCTGTTATCTCGTTCCCACGCGTTGCGTGGGAATGCAGGTTGTGACGCGCTAGCGTCAGGTTTAGAAAACCGAGCCTCATGAAGCAGGACGCAGCGCGTCTGCACTTGGTTACCACGCGGCGCGCGGGAACCAGATCAACTTCGGTACGGCGATGACGAAATTCAGGCGGAATCGCAATCACATCTTGCGGGTCTTCGATAATCTGGCGGATGGCCAGCATGGTTTATACTCCTGT
>JADHTX010000188.1 GCA_016784875.1 Methylobacter sp. | reverse complement strand
ATTAGCGAGTGCGGACAGAGAGGAGATCAATCTGAGTCACAGGCTTTAAAGCCTAAGGGCGAACACGATTTCCTCACTGCCCTCCCGATGATCAGTCGGGGATTCTGACTTTTTTAGAAGGCGGAATCAAGATATAAGGACGAACGGTTAAGCCTTGCCTATTGTCCCGTCTTAAGTGGGTAGCCTTATTTTTAACGCAACTAACCGCAAGTTGAGCGATAGCCCTATTCACATCAATATCCGGTTGCGGAGATTCGGACAATTTGCTGCCAGGACGGATGTTGCTGTAAAACCGTCAATGCCGATTCCAGCAGCGCAAGGCCCGTTTCGGTTCGATGCCAGGTCGACGCGCCGGACGGATGCGGCAGCGGAATGGCTTCTGTGCGATGACCGTGAAAGGTGACCGGGTGAAGCGTCCCTATCACATCGTTGAGTTTTTTAACCGGCATCAATTGGCTGATAGCCAGTTTACCGACCGGTAGGATCAATGTGGGCTTAAGCAAATCGACTTCCGTTTGCAGCCAGCCAGCGCAGTTGTCGATCTCAGCCTGACTCGGCACACGGTCGCCGCCCTTGGGATTTTTCCCCGGAAAACAGCGGCACACGGCCGCCATGTAAACACGCTGCCGAAAAGTCTCCTCATCAAGCCCGATGCGCTCAAACCATTTGAACATCGTTTTACCGGCCGTCCAGGCAAACGGTTTACCGAAACCGCCTTCTTTGTCGCCGGGCGCTTGTCCGATCAGAAGAATCGGCGACAGCACCGGGCTTCCGCTAACCACCGGGCCGATCATCTCAGGGCATTTTTTGCAATTCGCCAAGGCGGCGCGATGGGCGCGCATCAGTTGTTCGTGGATTGGCATGGCTTAAAAATCGATTTCAATGCCGACCGGACAATGATCCGACCCGAAAATCTCCGGCAGGATAAAGGCCTGCTTGACCTTATCGACTAGCGTGTTACTGGTCAACACGTAATCGATTCGCCAGCCGATGTTTTTTGCCCTAGCCCCGGCGCGGTAACTCCACCAACTGTAAGCTACCGTGTCAGGATGCTTATGCCGGAACGTATCGACCAATCCGGCGTCGAGAAAACGGCTGAAGCCGTCGATTTCGACCTGAGTGTAGCCGGACGATTTATTGTAATTCGGCTTCGGGCGGGCAATATCGATTTCCCGGTGCGCGACATTAAAATCGCCGCAAGCAATTAAGGGTTTCTTGCTTTGCAGTTGCTGGCAATAGGCCAGAAACCCGGCATCCCAGGTTTGGCGATAATCCAGCCGGGCCAATGCCTCGCCTGAATTCGGCACATACACGTCGAGCAGGTAAAAATGCTCGAATTCGGCGACGATCACGCGGCCTTCTTGGTCGTGCTCGACAATGCCAATATCGCTAATAACTTGCAGCGGCTCTTGTTTGGATAAGATGGTCACGCCGGAATAGCCCTTGCGTTCGGCACAGTTGGAATAAATGTGGTAACCGTTGATGCCTTCCAGCGCCTTATCGATCTGATCGGCTTGGGCTTTGGTTTCCTGCAACAGAATGCAGTCGGCATCAAGCAGCGCCAGCGTTTCGGCAAAGCCTTTGCCTTGCACAGCGCGAACGCCGTTGACATTCCAGGAAATTATTTTCATGCGGTGGTTCCTTCTGATTTGTTAGAAGCTGGGGCTTTAATGGTGAATCTGGGGATTGAGGTTTAGAAAGTTTAAGTAACATCGCGGAACGGGAGACAGGCGCAATTGATTCGACTATCGCTACGAAGCCACCCGTTTGGCGATTTCAATATCTTTACGCAATAAATCATTGACTAATAATTGCAAACCTCCCTGTGTAGTCAGACATTTTTCATTAAGGTACTGAACAACATCCTTATCTAAATAAATCGGTAATTGAATGTCCTCAACAGGCACATAAAATTTACCTTGCTCGGCATTAGAAAAGTCATATTCATCTTTCATTTTGTAAGCCTCTTCATATAAGTAGCTGTCTCGGTAGCCGTTGCTTTTCTGGCGGAAATAATTCTAACAACGTCATCATATCGAAAGGTATGAACAACTAACAGCATTTGTTCATTCAAATTTTTGCCCAATAACAGCCAACGTTCTTCCGTTTCCGAATGCTCATCGTCCGGTATGCTTAAAGCAAAAGGGTCGGCAAACACATAAGCGGCATCGCTAAAATCAATGCCGTGCTTACGAATATTCAGCTGGTTTTTGTTTTCATTCCATGTGAATTTCATTGATTACCTGAGTTTGGTTTAAAAGCCACTAAAAAGTAATTAAGTTTTGGCAACCTTATCCATGCGTTCAGACGACAAGTTGCTCCTACATTTTCTGCATTCACGCCATCCATAGCTCTCATGCCTAAAACAAGTTGTGTATCATTGCATTCCTAATCTACTAAAAAATCAGTATAGAAGATGAAAGCTTTTTCGCCGCATCAGACTTTGGGTCTTTGATACCTTGCAAATACGCTATCAATTCATGAACGTATGTCACAGGATTATCAGTTTGATTTTTTTCAGCTTCTTGCAATGCGCGTTCCGCATGTCTTTTGGCATCGTTCAATCGTTCAATACCTAATGTACGGAAAATATCTCTGCTTGCCTTGCTGTATTCGGATAAATGATTTTTTGAAAATTCAGATTGCAATTCATCAAAGGCGATGTCTCCAACACTTTTCTTGCTCGTTGCGTGATAAGGGCGAGTTGAATTCTTAAAATGAAGTAATAGCCAATATTCAAAGCAAGGTACGCTGGGAATACTGTAAAAAACACCTTTTGGTTTTTGTTTAGCACACAGTGCAATAGCTTTACCATAAGAATCATGTGTATCTTTATCAAAAACGCAAAAAACACGGTCAAAACCATTATCGGTTTTAGCTTCTGATTTATAGCGTTTTATGGCATGTTCTACGACACTAATAGGAGCCGAATCACAACTGCCATCTATTTCAATATTGGCGATATTAATCTCATAATAATCTTTGACTTCTTCGAAATAGTAGACAGCAGATTTTTCATCTTCGCAGACGATTAGAACCTTGTCATAAGGTTTACGATTGGCATTTTGTCTCTGAAGTGCATTTGCTAGCTTTGCTTTACGTTTATGGTGCAGGTTATCAGTCCCCATGCGCTAAATGTCCCATAAACTACGAATATAAGGCAACGCACCATAACGGCCTGCAAGGTAATTTCGTTCTAAATTTTCCGCACCTTTACGTGGACTGAAATCAGATAAAGGATAAAGAACCGTACATTGATTATCATCCTTTTCACAAAACCAAATTTGATCTCGGCGAAAAATTTCCTGATTCAAAATAGAAGTTTCATGTGTGGTAAAAATTAATTGGGCATTTTTTGGATTAGTTTTTGGGTTATGGAAAAGTGCTACCAAAAAAAACACCATCTTAGGATGAAGATGGTTATGTAATTCATCAACAAACAGAACATAACCATTTTCCAACACATCAATAATTGGACCTGCAAAAGCAAAAAGTTTTTGTGTTCCGTCGGATTCATCATCCATGTCTAAATACACAACTTGACCTTGATCTGAGCGATGCACTGTTTTGATATTAACAATCTCATCCTTCAACTCTTCGAGGAGCTTATCTTTTAGCGCATCAGGAATATCTGCTGGAAATTTAACCTTCTCACGATCAAGCACTGCGGATTCCATAATAAAATCTTGAATATCAAGATCAGCTGACTTTAAAAAACGCATAACTTTTTGCTTGTATTCATCTTTTTTGCATAAAGACGCAGTAAATCCATGGTGTACGTGTGCATTCGGAATAACGTGAAAAAAATCCGTAAACCAATCATAAATCGGTCGTAATTGCTCACTATTCAGATGAATGGCTGTTGATAAAAACAAAGCATTCGATCGTGTAGCCTCTTGCCATAGCTTCTTTCTTCCTTTCAAATAGGGGCATGGTTTCCAATCGTAACTTTGTGTTTCGGCGATAAAAACGCGACTAAGCCAGCATTGTGATCGTCCTTCAGGGTAAGCGAATAACCATTCTTCATGAATCCGCTTTTGCGTTAAAGAAAAACCGTATTGATAACGCACACCCTTGGCAATAAAAAAAATCTCAAACTCTGTAGGCTGGTTTTTTGATTCCTCGCTGAATAAAAAAGGCTCTACAGGTAAATCGTCACCGCGTTGTGTATCACGCGCAGAGCCGATGACTATTTTTCGCATTGTATCTATTGCTTTGATTATATTAGACTTACCCGAGGCATTTGCGCCATAAATTGCGCAAGAATGCAGTAGAGGCACACTACTTTTTGCATCAGGTGTAAAACTATTCATTTCAGCCATTTCATCGCCTTTACCTTTAACAAGACTAAGCGTTTGCTGTTCTTTAATGGATCTGAAGTTTTTGACTGAGAATTCGATAATCATATAGATAAATGTAATTTTAATTATATTTTTGACAAATATAGTCGAAAAAACCCATTAAATCACTATTTATCGTTATCAAATAATTCCACTAACACATCAACCCGCACCAAATCCGCCGTATTCTGATAAATCTTGTGGGCTGGCTGCCTTGATTCGTTCTACTACTTTTCGACTTGTAGGCTAATGAATCCGCTTGTCATATTCCTCTACCCACTTTGTAAGCTTTGCTACAAACACAACCCCACTAAACTCCAATAATTTCAACGCTATACAAAATGGCACAACGCTTGCTTTAGCTTAAGTAAACAAAGCTATTGGTCAAGCCGATGAAATCAACTAAAGACATTGCCGCGCTGCTGGACGAACCGGCCTGTGAGCATAACAAGAAGGAAAAATCCGGTTGCGCAAAACCCAAACCCGGCGCTTCTGCCGGCGGCTGCGCTTTTGACGGGGCTCAGATTGCCTTGCTGCCGATTGCCGATGTCGCGCATATCGTCCACGGGCCTATCGCTTGTGCAGGCAGTTCCTGGGACAACCGGGGCACACGGTCTTCCGGTGCGGATCTATACCGCATCGGCATGACCACCGACCTGACCGAACAGGACGTTGTTATGGGGCGTTCTGAAAAACGCTTGTTCCATGCGATCAAACAGGCGATTGATACCTATCACCCACCCGCCGTGTTTATTTACAACACCTGCGTTCCGGCCTTGGTCGGCGATGATATTAATGCGGTGTGCAAATCCGCTCAAGAACGCTGGGGCGTTCCGGTAGTACCGATTGACAGCGCCGGATTTTACGGCACCAAGAATCTGGGCAACCGCATTGCCGGTGACGCGATGGTCAATCATGTGATCGGTACCCGCGACCCTGACCCATTGCCGTTAACCGTCCAACGCGCGGAAATCAAAATTCATGACGTCAACCTGATCGGCGAATACAACATCGCCGGTGAGTTCTGGCATGTATTGCCGCTGTTCGATGAACTGGGTTTACGCATCTTATGCACTCTGTCCGGCGATGCGCGGTTCCGCGAGGTGCAAACCATGCACAAGGCAGAAGTCAATATGATGGTTTGCTCCAAAGCGATGGTCAATGTCGCCCGTAAGTTGCAGCAACAGTACGGCACGCCGTGGTTTGAAGGCAGTTATTACGGAATAACCGACACCAGTCAATCGTTAAGAGATTTCGCCAAAGTCCTTAACGACCCGGATTTAACGGAACGCACCGAAGCGCTGATATTGCGTGAAGAAACCCGGATCAGGAAAGCATTGGAACCATGGAAAGAGCGTCTGAAAGGCAAGCGGGTGCTGCTGTTTACCGGCGGCGTAAAAAGCTGGTCGGTCATTTCTGCGTTGCAGGATTTGGGCATGGTGGTGGTTGCAACCGGCACCAAGAAATCGACCGAAGAGGACAAGGCCAGAATCCGCGAGCTGATGGGCGAAGATACGGTGATGATAGACGACGGCAGTCCCAAAGAGCTACTCAGAATCGTCCACGACTACAAGGCCGATATTCTGATCGCCGGCGGCCGCAACATGTATACCGCCTTAAAAGCCAAGGTTCCGTTTTTGGACATTAACCAGGAACGCGAATTCGGTTATGAAGGCTATCAAGGCATGCTGGAGCTGGTGCGCCAACTGGCATTGACGATTGAAAGCCCGGTGTGGGAAGCGGTTAGAGCGCCTGCGCCTTGGAGAAAATCCCCCCTGCCCCCCTTTGCCAAAGGGGGGGATGCGAGCAAAGAGGTGAGTAATGGCTGACATCCTGAAAAGAAACAAAGCGCTATCGGTCAATCCACTGAAAGCCAGCCAGCCGATTGGCGGCTCTTTGGCGACATTGGGCTTTAACCGCGCCATGCCGATGCTGCACGGATCTCAAGGTTGCACCGCGTTTGCCAAGGTGTTTTTTGTCCGTCACTTCAGGGAACCCATTCCGCTGCAAAGTACGGCAATGGATCAAGGCAGCTCGGTAATGGGCGCTGACGAAAACGTGCGCGAGGGTATCAAGACCATCGCCGAAAAATCCCGCCCTGCCCTGATCACTATTTTGACCACCGGCCTAGCTGAAACGCAAGGTGCTGATGTACACCGAAATGTCCGGGAATTCAGGGAAGCCAACCCGGAATTTGCCGATGTTGCAGTCGTTGCGGTCAATACGCCTGATTTTACCGGCAGCGTCGAAACCGGTTTTGCGTCAACCCTCACCGAAATTATTCGCGCCTTAGTCCCCGACGCCAAGGAGGCCGGTACCTATCCCGGAAAACGCAAACGCCAGGTTAATGTCCTGGTCAATTACATGCTAACACCCGGCGACCTGGAAGCGCTTCGGGATATTTTCGAGCAATTCCAGCTTAGGCCGATTTTCGTACCCGATATTTCCGATTCGCTAGATGGCTGCCTCACGGATGACGATTTCAGCCCGGTGACTATCGGCGGCACCCTAGTATCAGAAATGGCAACCCTCGGCGATGCATTGGCGACGGTGGTTATAGGTCCGTCGCTAACCAAAGCAGCTGAATTACTGGAACAAAAAACCGGTGTCCCGACCTATGCTCTCGATCACCTTTACGGTTTAAAAGCTAATG
>JADHTX010000187.1 GCA_016784875.1 Methylobacter sp. | reverse complement strand
TAAACCCAGTCGTTTGATTATGGCGCGCTATAAAATTGCCGATATTCTAAAACAGCGTAAAGACGGTCAGACCGCATTGCTGGTTTATGCCGGTGATGCTTTTACCGTAACGCCGCTGACCGATGATACCGAAACTATAGATAGCCAGTTATCGGCATTAAATACCGATATTATGCCCAGTCAGGGAAGTAATACGGTGTTGGTGCTGGAAAAAGCCGTTGAATTGTTTAAGCAGGCCGGTTTGCAAAAAGGTCAGATATTGTTGGTTACCGATGGCGTTGATGATGATAAAACCTTGCCGGCAGTAAAATCATTGGATAAATATTCTTTGTCGATATTGGGAGTAGGGACGGATGAGGGTGCACCGATAGCGTTGCCGGAGGGAGGGTTTCTTAAGGGGAAGCGAGGTAATATTGTGGTGCCGAAATTAAACTCCAGAAAATTATCGGAGCTGGCGCAGGCAGGCAAGGGTATCTATCAAACCATGACGGCCAATGATGCGGACATTCAAAACCTGTTGGCAAACACCGATAAATCGGTACAGCGGGGTAACGAAAACAACAACTTATTATTGGATCAATGGGCAGATAAAGGCCCCTGGTTGTTATTGCTGGTTTTGCCGCTGGCCGCATTGATGTTCAGGAAAGGCTTGCTGTGTTTTGCTTTATTAGTAATCTTGCCTTTGCCGAAAAATAGTTATGCGTTGAGTTGGCAGGACTTATGGCAGACCAAAGACCAGCAGGCGCAACAGGCTTATAAAAAGCAGGATTATGCTAAAGCGGCGGAGCAGTTTGAAAGCCCGGATTGGAAGGCGGCGGCGAATTACAAGGCAGGTAAATATGACAAGGCACTGGAAAACTTGAGCAACAGCAATTCCGCCAGTGGCGCTTATAATAAAGGGAATGCATTGGCGAAAACCGGTCAATTGGAAGAGGCAATCAAAGCCTACGACAAAGCGCTATCTATTAATCCTAACGATGCCGATGCCAAACATAACAAGGATGTGGTAGAAAAAGCACTCGAAAAGAAAAAACAGCAAAAAGACGATAAACAACAATCGAAAGACGATTCTCAGCAGAACAAGGATGGCGAACAATCGGAAAAGTCAGACGAACAAAAGTCGGGGCAAAATAAAACCGAGGAAAAGCCCGAACAAAAACCCGAACAAAAACCTGAACAGAAGCAATCCGATAAGCAACAGCCTTCAGAAAATCAGGACCAGCAAAATAAAGCTGAAGAAAAAAAGCCGGAAGCCGAAAAGCCGGAACAAGCCGAGCAGGGTAAAGAGAAAGCTAAGGAACAGGGTAAAGAACCGGCAGCGGTAAAGCCGGAGTTATCGGACGAACAACAGCAAGCCAACGAACAATGGCTCAAAAGAATTCCCGACGATCCTGCCGGTTTGTTAAAGCGTAAATTTAAATATCAATACGGGCAGCGTGGTCGTCAAACAAAAGGTAATGCCGATGGTTGGTAGGCAATTTTCTCAAAATATCGGTCGATTAATTTAAATAATGAACATGAACGCTATAAAAAAATTATTTCTTCTTTTACTGTTAAGTTTTGTGCCTGCCTGCGTATTTGCTGCACAAATTAGTGTGTCGTTCGATAGAACCCCGGTTAGTCTTAATGAATCTTTTCAGATCATTTTTACTGCTGATGATGCACTAGATAATGATCCGGATTTTAGTCCGTTGGAACAGGATTTTGACATACTCGGTCAAAGGCAGAGCAGTAATTCATCTTGGATTAACGGGCAGTCTAGCAAGACCATACAGTGGACACTTAATGTCATGGCAAAACATTCCGGTAGTTTGATTGTTCCGGCGGTAAAGTTTGGCGATGACGTTAGTCAGTCGGCAACTATTCTAGTGACTCAGGCGACAGCCAATAAATCAGCAGATACCGATGATGATTTGTTTCTGGAGGTTGAGGCGAATCCTGAAAGCCCCTATGTGCAATCTCAGGTTCTGTTTACCGTGCGCTTATATAGAAGAGTCGAAATCACGCAGGCTGCTTTGAATGAACCGGAACTGGGCGACGCAGTCATTGAAAAACTGGGTGACGACAGTAATTACAATACCCAGATTGACGGGGTCAATTACTTGGTTACTGAGCGTAAGTATGCGATTTTTCCGCAAAAAAGTGGTTCGGTGACCATCAAGCCGCTGGTATTAACCGCCGAGGTCGTGGCTAATAGCCGTCCGAATTTTAACGGTTTTTTTAACTCCCAAATGACTCGAACTAAAAAGATTTTATCCAAACCGGTGACACTGGATGTTAAACCTGTTCCGGCAACTTTTACCGGGCATCATTGGCTGTCAGCCGAGCAATTGGTGTTAAAGGAAGAATGGTCCGGCGATAATCAGCAAATGAAAGTGGGTGAACCGTTGACTCGAACTTTGACGATATTAGCAAAAGGCACCACAGTCGGCCAGTTGCCGGAGATAAATGTTGGAAAAATTGACGATCAGTTGAAAACCTATCCCGATCAACCGGTTTTGCAAGAGCAGAAAAAACCGGATGGGCTGATTGCATTTAGGGAAGAAAAAATTGCCGTCATTCCATCTAAAGCGGGGTTTTATAAATTACCGGCGATAGAAATTCCCTGGTTTAACAGCCAAAGCCAAAAGATGGAAATCGCCAAAATCCCGGAAACTATGATCACGGCGCTTGATGCGGCAGGGGCTTTGCCTATTCCAAATAAACAGGCGGCTCCGGTGATAGTGCAAGCTCCAAAAGTCGAAGTAGCGCCTATTGTAGAATCGCAGCAGCAACAAAATATCTGGTTGTGGGTTGCGGTATTTTTTGCATTAGGCTGGTTGGCAACCTTGGCTTATTTCCTGATTAAGCGGCCTGCTAAAAAAACGCTTACGGAAAAAAATAAACCGGAAACTCGTTTGGCGGACTGCGTTAAAGACTTAAAAAAAGCCTGCGCGGATAATAATGCCGCAGCAGCTAAGGATGCCTTACTGGCTTGGGGGCGACAAAAAAGCGGTGCCGCAAGCTTGGGCGTTATCGCCGAGCAAAGCGACGCACGATTAAGGGATGAGATATTGATTTTGAATCAGGTTTTATATGGTAAAGAAACCGATCAATGGCAGGGAAAAAAATTGTTTCAGGCGTTTGTTGAAAATAAAGCCAGGGAAAAAATAACCGCTACCGAAGATGATAAATTGGAGCGGCTTTATCGTTTATAAAGGCATGGCATAACGAAGCTGCATTATCTGATTTAAAAATATTTCAGCCGGAAGATAGGATGTTACATTTTTGCTGTTCTCTGTAAACTGTGTACTTTCCGTGGTGGAATAATCGTTTTAAGGCTCACCCAACCGGAAATGTCTTAAAATATTCTACTGCCATAAACAGCGCGGCAATCGAGCGTGCTTCGGTGCATTCTCCGGTAGCCAATAATGCATTGATATTGTTCAATTTCCACGGAATAACTTCCAGTTCTTCCGGTTCGTCGCCTTCCAGCTTTTCTTCATACAAATTCTGGGCAAGCACAATCTCGGTCATGTGTTCCAAGTAGGACGGCGCGAGGGAAAATGAACTTAAGTGATGCAGGCTTTTGGCACCATAGCCGACCTCTTCTTTAAGCTCACGATTTGCGGCATCCAGAAAGGATTCTCCGGCATCGGTTTTACCCTTGGGCAAGCCCAGTTCATAACGATGTACGCCCGCAGAATATTCCCGGATTAGCAATACCGTTTCAGCATCCAGCATCGGCACAATCAGCACGGCACCACCTCCGGGGTTACCACGGGCCAAGCGTTCGTAATTGCGTAGTTGACCATTGCTGAATTCAATGTCCAGAGATTCGATTCGAAATAATCGGCTGGTGGCGATGATGGTTTTGTTAAGAATGATTGGTTTTTCAGTCATTGTGCTATGTTATTAAGTATTTCTTGCAAATATAACGCACTCTGATGATTGATTGGGAAAAAATTGATACTGTTTTGTTGGATATGGACGGCACGCTGCTGGATTTGAATTTTGATAATCATTTTTGGTTGGAGTTTGTACCGCTTAAGTTTGCCGAAAAACAGGGCTTATCGATAGAAATCGCAAAGCAGCAGCTGGAACCGCGCTTCAGAAGCATGGAAGGCAAATTGGAATGGTATTGTCTTGATTATTGGAGTGAGGTTTTAGAGCTGGATATTGCCGGCTTAAAAGCGGAAATTTCCGGCTTAATTGCCATATTGCCCCATGTCACGGAGTTTTTGGAAAAAATTCAGCGCTCGCCAAAAAAGGTGTACTTAGTGACAAATGCGCATCGGGGCAGTCTGGGACTTAAGATGAACAAAACCTGCTTGCAGCCGTTTTTCGACGGGATAATCAGTTCTCATGATTTGGGTTCTCCGAAAGAACATGCCGATTTTTGGCGGTTGTTGCAACAGCGTGTTCCGTTTGAAAAGCAAACTGCGCTGCTGATCGATGATAGCTTGGCGGTACTTCATGCTGCCAAGCAGTTCGGTATAGCGCATTTAATTTCGGTGAGCAGACCCGACACGCAACAACCTAAAAAACACATAACCGCTTATCCCGCTATTGAGGATTTTCGGGAGTTGATGATGGGGCTTTAGGCTTAAACGTTTTGGTATGATTTGGGCGTTTTCCTTGATATTCGGTTTTAACTCTTACAGGTCTTTTTTCCGGCGTTACAATTTCCGCTAATAGATCAGCCGTAATAGGTAATACCGGAATTTTTTGGCCAATGTATTCTTCAATATCCGGCATTGAATAAGCGTATTGTTCACAAATGAAACTGATGGCGACACCGCTGGCGCCAAAGCGTGCCGTACGGCCTATTCGGTGGACATAATCTTCTACATCCTGCGGTAAATCGTAATTAAAGACATGAGAAACATCGGCAATATGCAGGCCACGGGCGGCAACATCGGTCGCAATCAACAAGGTGATTTTGTTTTCTTGGAAATCGCTTAACAGGCGTTGCCGTTTATCTTGCGGAACATCACCGCTGAGTGCGGCAGTTTTGTAGCCGTTAGCATTCAGGGTGTCATCGAGTCGTTCGGCACAGCGTTTGGTGTTGACAAAAATAATACTGCGTTGCGGCTGATGTTGATTCAATATACCGATTAACAAAGGAATTTTTTGCTCATTCGAAGGACAAAATGCACTTTGCTGTATGGCCTTAGAGGTGACTTCTTCGGTTTCGATACGTATTAAAACCGGATTATTCATATGTTCATATGCCAACTCGGTAACTTTGTAGGATAAAGTCGCCGAGAACAGCATATTTAAGCGTTGATCCGGTGGTGGCATGCGCCGTAACAGGAAGCGGATATCTTTAATAAAACCCAAATCGAACATGCGGTCAGCTTCATCCATCACCGTGACTTTTACGTTATCCAAGGTGAAGGCATTTTGCCGGTAAAAGTCGATAATGCGGCCAGGTGTGCCGATGATAATGTCGACATTGGACTTTAGGCTGTCCAATTGTTTTTGATAGTCGGTGCCGCCGTATATCAGTGCCAATTTAAGATTAAGATGCTTGCTTAGTTGTAAGGCATCTTTATGGATCTGAATGGCTAACTCGCGGGTTGGAGCGAGAATAATGGCCCTGGGGTATTTGATGGGTTTGCTTTTGGAAACGACTTTGACCACCGGTTGTTCGGTATCTAAGTATTCCTCTGAAGCTGTTTCGATGATTTCAAGCTCTGCATCGTCGATTGCATCATTAATTAAATGCTGAAAAGTAGCCAATAAAAAAGCGGCGGTTTTGCCGGTCCCTGTTTGGGCTTGTCCCGCAACATCCTTGCCCCGAAGGGATAAAGGCAAGGCCTTTTTTTGAATTGGGGTGCAGTGATTAAAGCCGGCAGCTTTTAGGCTGCGCAGGATGGAATCAGACAATTCAAGATTGCTAAAGCGGGTTTGAGTTAAATGTGTATTATTCATAGGGTATAGCATAACGTAAAAATCAAATCAGCTGAAATTGATTGACTACTTGCTTCATCCCTCCTATAGTTTTGATTTTAATTTTTAGGAGAAATAGTGTGAGCGATTCAGTCCTTCATATAAGTGATAGTGAGTTTAACGAAACTGTTATTAAAGCTGCGGGTCCCGTACTGGTTGACTATTGGGCTGAATGGTGCGGACCGTGCAAAATGATTGCACCGATTCTGGATGCTATTGCTACGGAATATACGGGTAAGTTGACCGTTGTAAAATTAAACATAGACGAAAATCCACAAACGCCTCAACACTATGGAGTACGCGGTATTCCAACGTTGATGCTGTTCAAGGATGGCGAAGTGGAAGCGACTAAAGTAGGTGCATTGTCAAAATCAGAACTTGCCAAGTTTATTGACAGTAACATTTAAACTTACAATTAATGCTCAGACCCGGCATAGACCGGTAATAAAAGGTTGGACGGGACTGAGTACTTGAGTTACACTTATGCGGTGCGATAGTCATGCGCACCCAATCATATCACCCGATAAACTACACCCCTGAATTATAATCCTATCCTAGTAGTCGCGGTTTAACACCGTAAATACTTTTCCTTGAGTTGTCCTTTTATGAATCTAACTGAGTTAAAACTAAAACAAATAAGTGAAGTTATTGAAATCGCCGAGTCCCTAGGGCTTGAAAATGTAGCCAGATCGCGAAAGCAGGATTTGATTTTCGCTATTCTGAAAAAACAGGCAAAAGCCGGTGACGATATATCAGGCGATGGAGTGCTGGAAATTTTACAGGATGGTTTTGGTTTTTTACGAACGCCGGGCTGCTCCTATTTGGCGGGTCCAGACGATATTTATGTTTCGCCCAGTCAAATCAGACGATTTTCATTAAAGACCGGCGATACCATTAGCGGAAAGATCAGGCCGCCCAAGGATAACGAACGTTATTTCGCCATGCTCAAGGTTGACCAGATCAATTTTGAACCTCCCGAAAATACCAAAAACAAAATCACCTTCTCAAACCTGACCCCCTTATTTGCCAAACAAAGATTTACTCTTGAACAGGGTAATGGTACC
>JADHTX010000186.1 GCA_016784875.1 Methylobacter sp. | reverse complement strand
ATTCCTAGCGGCTGATTTTATGCCGATAGCCGCGTTGCTGAAACAGTTTCATAGCTTGCTATGCGCCTGTTTCAGCGCCTTGCTATCGACAAAAATCAACTCGCTATCATTTCCTCAACCGTAACCGTGCGAAGTATATGTAGAAACGAAAAATGCCATTCAACAGCAAAAACAGCGGCTATCTTGCATCCAATACATATTCACAAAATCTGTGGATAACTCTGTGTATTGATTGTTTTCTAGAGCGCTTAGCTGCGGTTTTTGCTAGTGTTTTTTCAGATTGTACAAAAATGAAACAAACCAATAATTTTATAAACTATCAATAACTTACAACTGCATTTCAGCATTTGACCGATACACTTAAAGTGAATGCTAAGCCACTGATTGTTGCTGTGTGCAAATACTAATCAGTCAAAATTATTCTTCTAAAGCTGGTTGCCCCGCCTTGAGCCGTTCAGAAAAAATACAACAAAAATATGCGCCCAATAGTTATTCACAAAATCTGTGGATAACTCTGTGTATTGATTGTTTTTTTTAGCGCTTAGCTGTGGTTTTTATTGGTGTTTTTTCAGATTGTACAAAAACTCAACAACCCCATAACATCACTAACTATCAGTAACTTACAACTATTTTTCTTGACTTTAAATTACACTTTCAAAGGCAACGCTAAGTCTCTGATTGTTGCTGTGTGCAAGTGATCAATTCCGACTCCGATGCTTAATTTGATTTTGTGAATCAGCCCTGAGCTTGGTCGAAATCCCTTAACTTTCCGTTTCGAGATAATAGAGCAATTACCAATAACTAAACACCGCAATATTCAGTAATGAAACAAGACTGAAGCCGTTTCTATGCTCAACTTAATTCTATAGCTGCCTAAAAATTTGGCCACTATACCGACTGATTCTAATCCTTTTATTTTAGGCAATTATCTATACGTGCAACTAGCGCTATTAATCTACCACCTACGTACAAATACATATAACATTGATTTTTGAGTAAAAATTAAGTTATTTCTAATAAATCCTTGAGCAATAAACTGACAAACCTATGAAATAATCAGCGGCTAGGATGGGTTAACGAAGGAAGCCCATCATCCGCGATTGATGGCTTACATACCGCCTCACCGCGTCGTTATGCTTCCTCGGATAAGGTGGCTGAATTCTCTGGAAACAGCCCCTCCCCAGCAACTTAAAATGAGGTGAATTTATGAAGGCTCAATTTAGTATTGTCTATTTATCTCTTACGTTTTTATTCTTACTACCCCTACAAGCGCCGAACAGCTACGCAGAAGGGGAAACAACGCGCGTCAACATCGATTCGGTTGGAGTAGAAGGAAATTTTGCCAGCCTTCTTAATCCCTCTATAAGCGCCGATGGACGCTATGTAGCTTTTTCCTCAATTGCTGACAATCTCGTGCCGTGGGATACCAATAATTCCAGCGATATCTTTATTCATGACCGGCTGACCGGCAAAACGGCGCGCGCCAGCATTAATTCGTCCGGGGCAGAGGGAAATGGCTCCAGCATCAATCCTTCGATCAGCCCCGAAGGGCGTTATGTGGCATTTGGGTCAAGTGCGGATAATCTTGTGCAAGGAGATACCAATGAGGTATTTGATATTTTTATTCATGACCTAACGACCAGTGCAACCTCTCTCGTCAATATTAGTTCGGCGGGAGTACAGGCAAAAGACTACAGCGACTTTCCTTCCGTCAGTGCCGATGGGCGCTATGTCGCGTTTCATTCAATAGCCTCCAACCTGGTACACGAGGATAACAATGGAGCTTATGATGTTTTTGTCCAGGATCGGCTAACCGGCAAAACCAAACGCGTCAGCGTTGATTCGGAGGAAAATGAGGGAAATTCAGGCAGCATTAATGCCTCGATCACCCCCAATGGGCGCTATGTCGCGTTTATGTCAGCTGCTTCCAATCTCGTGCCGGATGATACCAATGGCTTCATTGATATCTTTGTTCATGATCGGACGACCGACCAAACCACACGGGTTAGCATTAATTCGGCCGGTGTGGAGGGGAATTCCAGCAGCATAGGTTCCTCGATCAGCGCCGACGGTCGCTATGTGGCTTTTGAGTCATTGGCTGATAACCTCGTACCGGATGATACCAATGAGGCATTAGATGTCTTTGTTCATGACCGGCTAACCAACGCTACGACACGCGCCAGCGTCCAATCCGGCGGGGTGCAGGCAACAAAAAATAGCGGTAGTGGAGGTACTGCCATCAGTGCCGACGGGCGCTTTATAGCGTTTACCTCTTCGTCTCCAGACCTAGTGCCGGAAGATACCAATAACAAACGAGATGCCTTTGTCCATGACCGGCTAACCGACCAAACCACGCGCGTCAGTATTGATTCGGCAGGATTGGAAATTGGTTCGGGCGTTTTTGACGATGGTGACGACTTTAGCGATGTCCGGCTCAGCGCCGATGGGCGACATATAGTGTTTGAATCAAATGATTCCGGCATCGTACCGAATGATACCAATGGAACGACTGATATCTTTGTCCGTGACCGCTTGTTAAACAGCTCCCAAAGCGTCGACCTTCAAGTCAATGTGACCAGTCAACCGGATTCGGTGCAAGCCGACGAAGTTGGTCGCTACCTGTTTGAGGTCATCAACAATGGCCCGGATAGCGCGGATGTAACCTTAATTGATATTGCCTCTGGAGGCAAAGTATGGAGCTTGACCCCGAGCCAGGGCGATTGCAATACTGCAACGCTGAGCGTATGCCATTTAGGGCCGTTGGCCTCAGGTGCCAGCGCGACAGTCAGAACCGTATTCAAAGCCAAAGTCGATCCATTGACTCAACAGCTAAGTGTTAGTTCTGCTCAGAAGGAAAGCGAGCCGGCTAATAATAGTCTAATAGTCTCTACGCCGGTCACGCCATAAAATTAAATCCCTTAGCTTCAATTCATGGCGCAACCGTGTTTCTCGCTCCTACTTGCCGACGCTGTAATGGAAACGGCTATTCCACTCAAAAAACATCGCTTAACATGCCTCGGTAGTTATTCACAATTCCTGTGGATAACTCTGTGCATTAATTGTTTTATGTACCGCTTAACTGCGGTTTTTATTAGTGTTTTGTTAAATTGTACAAAAACTTAACAAATCAATAATTTTATCGAATATCAATGAGTTACACTTAGCTCTCGAACCCAAAGCCGCTTATTTCAAAGCAACGCTAAGTTACTGATTATTGCTGTGCACAAATACTATCGAATCAAACCTACCTGCCCCCATCCAGCATCAATTCCCCCGCCAATTCGTCCAATTTTCATATAAATATTTGCCTATACAAAGCTTCAGGACATCATCAAGGCTTAATAATTCCCAAATAACATGGAATAATAGCCGACATCAAGTTAACCTCTACCCACCTTAAAACTGATTAACGAAACACTATGGCTCAATACATCTACTCAATGAACCGGGTCGGCAAGATTGTCCCGCCCAAAAAATATATCCTTAAGAATATTTCGCTGTCTTTTTTTCCCGGCGCAAAAATCGGCGTACTCGGCTTAAACGGCTCGGGTAAATCGACACTATTGCGCATCATGGCAGGCATCGATAAAGAAATTGAAGGCGAGGCTATCCCGCTCAAAGGCATTAAAATCGGTTATCTGCCGCAAGAACCGCAACTCGATCCCAATAAAACCGTGCGCGGCAATGTCGAAGAAGCGGTTGCGGAAATCAAAGAAACTCTGGAACAACTCGATGCCGTATATGCGGCTTATGCGCTGCCCGATGCCGACTTTGATAAATTAGCCTCGGATCAGGCGCGTCTTGAAGATATTATCAATGCCTGCGACGGTCATAATCTGGAACGCACTCTTGAAGTCGCCGCCGATGCGTTACGACTGCCGGATTGGGATGCCGATGTCACCAAGCTGTCTGGCGGTGAAAAACGCCGCGTAGCCTTATGCAGGTTGTTGCTATCTAAGCCCGACATGCTGTTGTTGGACGAACCGACCAACCATTTAGACGCCGAATCGGTCGCCTGGCTGGAAAGGTTCTTGCACGATTATCCCGGCACCGTGGTCGCGGTAACCCATGACCGCTACTTTCTGGATAACGTAGCCGGTTGGATTCTTGAGCTGGACAGAGGCTCCGGCATCCCGTGGGAAGGCAATTACTCCAGCTGGTTAGAGCAAAAAAGCAACCGCTTGTTGCAGGAAGAAAAACAGGAATCTTCCCGCCAAAAAGCCATGAAGGAAGAGTTGGAATGGGTACGATCCAATCAGAAAGGTCGCCATGCCAAAAGCAAGGCCCGATTGGCCCGTTTTGACGAATTGTCGTCAACCGAAGTGCAAAAACGCAACGAGACCCAGGAAATTTATATTCCACCCGGCCCTCGCTTGGGCGATGTAGTGATTGATGCCGACAACATCAGCAAGGCTTTCGGCGACAAGCTGTTATTCAACGGCTTGAGCTTTAAACTGCCGCCCGGCGGAATCGTCGGCATTATCGGCCCGAACGGCGCGGGTAAAACCACGCTGTTCCGCATGATGGCCGGTGTCGACAAGCCCGATTCGGGCACCTTGACATTGGGGCAAACCGTTCAACTGGCCTACGTCGATCAGTTGCGCGACGACCTGGATCCGAAAAAAACCGTGTTCGATGAAATTTCCGACGGACTGGATTTGATTACCGTCGGCAAGTATGAAACGCCGTCCCGCGCTTACGTCGGCCGCTTTAACTTTAAAGGCTCAGACCAGGGCAAACGCATCGGCGATTTGTCCGGCGGCGAACGCAACCGGGTGCATTTAGCCAAGCTGCTGAAAACCGGCGGCAACGTGTTGTTGCTCGATGAGCCGACCAACGATTTGGATGTTGAAACCTTACGTGCCTTGGAAGAAGCGCTGCTGGCCTTCCCCGGTTGCGCGGTGGTTATTTCGCATGATCGCTGGTTTCTGGATAGAATTGCCACGCATATGTTGGCATTCGAGGGCGACAGTAACGTGGTCTGGTTTGAGGGTAACTATGAAGATTACGAAGCCGACCGCCATCGCCGCTTAGGCAGTGATGCGGATAACCCGCATCGGTTAAAGTATAAGAAACTGACTGGGTAATATACTCAATCACCATCTTGTAAAAGTAAATCCGTTCGTCCTTCGACAAGCTCAGGACGAACGGAGAAAGATGGCAAGCTTGGATATAGTTATCCACTCAATTTCACATAAAACCGAAAAGCTTAGCGCATTGTAGGTGCAATAAATTCGTATTGTGCGGATTAATCTGCACCTACGGGCTATCCCTAGCCCGCAAACACCACATCAAACCGCTTCATCAATCCGGCTATGTCTTTCCGGTAAAACTCCTGCACCGGTAAACACAAATCGCCCGGCTTTAAACCGCGTTCCTGTAGCGACTCCATTTCGGTGTAAATGTCATTAACATCATAGATTTCCAGCGCTTTAAAAATCGCAGAAGTATCTTTCATGCCCACGATTTCAGGATTTTGGCCGTTTTTCAACTGAAACACACCATCGTCCAGCAGCAAGAGACTGACATGCTGGTCAAACGCGGCTGTGGTCAGAATAATATCCAGCATTTCCTGAACCTGAGCCCCGCTGTGCGGCGGCTTACGCAATACGAATAAATAACGTTTCATATCCTCACCCGAATACGATAAAGCGGTCGGCTTCCAGCGTGGCTTCGACCAGCTGCCCCAACCCGGAAATGCGAAAGCCCTCGGCCAAGTCATTATCCTGCTTGCCCTGCCGCTCGGCCTCATCGCTGCATAATAAGCCGCGCCGTTGCGCAGCGGAAATGCACACCACTAAATCGACCTGATGCAATCTTGCCAGCTCACTCCATTGCGCGGTGAACTGGAGTTCGTCATCCGGCGGCGTCGCGTATTTGAACGCATGGTAAATGCCGTCGTGATAAAAAAACACCCGGAACACTTCATGCCCCGCTGCCAAAGCGGCATTGATAAATTGATATGCGCTATACCCGGCATTGGACTGGTACGGGCTGGCGTTAACTTGAATGGCGAATTTCATTTGGGTTATCAATCAAACGACACTAGCCGCCGTCAAAGGGATTGTAGGTTTCTAAAGCGAGTGCTTTAAAATCCTTAGTGTTGCGTGTTACTAAAATTGCCGAATATTGCATAGCGGTTGCGGCAATAATCGCATCAGGCAACTTAATGCTTTTTTCCTTTCGAATATCAATAACATGCTGAACAATTTCATCCGATAACGGCTTAATCATGGCGCATTCTACAAACTGCTCGGCTTTTTGTCTTTCCTGTAAATTAAAGGGGAAACCTAAAAATTCCATTTTTGAAATTATCGAAATTTGAAAACTCTCGCGTATTAACCTGGAAACTTTGTCTTTTACTACACCTTCCATATTACCGTTAAAGTAATAAATGAGAATATTGGTATCCAGCAAATAATGTTTCATGCTTTAGTGTTCCCACTCGTCGCGCATAGATTTAAGCAATTGATCAATATGCTCTAAGTGACTGATACCAAAAAACTGTTCTGGGTTTAACTGTTTTTTTTCGGCATCTGCGGACGGCATAGGGAAAACAATAATTTCAACTGTTTCGGAACTGAAATCGTCAGGTATATCAATCAGGTCTTTAAGTTTTTTGGTTTCGACAATTTGTCTTATCGCTTGCATTATTATTTCCTCTGATCAATATAAGTATGAATGTCGGGCATAAACAACATGCCCGACCTACCCCTGACTTACGTTCGCCGAAGCCTCAAGAGTGTACGGTACAGCAGACTGGCAATTCCTTGTACGTCTACAGAATAGTGTGCCGCGCGATGGCAATTGGGACAGAGGGCCACGGCGTTGTCCAGGGTATCGCTTCCCTTGTCCGAAAGCCACCGAACATGATGTACCTCCAAATAAGGTACTCCTTTCGTTGTGCGAAACGGGGCATCGGCTCCGCAAAGCTCACATTTTCCCGACGCGATCTGTAAAGTTCTTGCGACCACTTGAGGATCTCTTTCGTATCCCGCGTAGCCAGAGCGCTCGATCTTTTTAGGGGTACGATTACCTAGCGGCTTATCGGATATGTGTTCAGGTTCA
>JADHTX010000185.1 GCA_016784875.1 Methylobacter sp. | reverse complement strand
TGTTGATAAGTTGTTCCCGGTAATTTTGTTTTAATCGGCCGCAAGTCTTGCTTAATCGATTTAGATAGTAACTGAATGTGTTTACGATTATTACGTTTTAACAGACGATTTCTGTTCAGTTCAGCAACATATTGTATTTGCAATTTTTTAAAATAAAACAAACGATTAATCTGATCATGCCTCGCTTGAACAAACCATAAGTGTCGCAACGCTCGCTGCTTATACGAGAAGTAATCCACAACAGAGCGAATAATTAGCCTATACACAGCCAAGAATCCGCCGATCACAAACACAGAAAATGCGCTTAACAGCATTACCGATCCCAAGGCAGCTAGTACAGCCGACAAACCGGGTACGGCAAACCACATCAACATTTCTACCAATAAAAATACCGGTAATGACGCCAGAACCAACAATAGGGAAATTCGAATAGTCAAAATGGAATCCGTAAAGTCAATAACGTAGTTACGAGGTTTTATATCAAATGTTTAATCAGGGTTCCATAGCAACTGCATTCTGCAATGGCCAGTCCCTGTAGTTAAAGACTTGTCCTTGCTCCCGAACCGTATCGCAAGCACTGAGCGCTATTTCGGCAATAACCCATTGTACTGCATTGAGCTTGCCCACCGCTAAAATGCCGTTATCAGGAAAGCCGCGATCCACTGGCGTATAAATGGCCGCTGCACCAATATTGATATCAACGGCTTCAGACCAGGGTGCATTACCTACCAGTGTAGCTTGAACGACATAACACTGGTTTTCCAAAGCGCGTGCCTGACAGCCTATTTTAACGCGATGATAACCAGCCAAAGTATCGGTACAACTGGGCACTAAAATCAGATTTGCTCCGGCTTCAACTTGCTTTCTAGCCAACATCGGAAACTCACTGTCATAACAAACATTAATGGCAATTTTTCCATATTCGCTTTCAAAACACCTTAAAACCTCACCTTTTTGGATCAACCATTGCTCGTTCTCAAAACGGGTCATCATCAGTTTATCTTGATAATCCAACGGCCTGTTCGGCATAAATAAATAGGCCCTGTTTCGATAAGCGCCTGAATCCGTTTGTACCGGAAAAGTACCCGGTTGAATGATGCATTGGTAGTTATTGGCCAAGTTTTGGAACAAGTCCAGGTAATCATCAAGCAATGCCTGCATGGCCGCCAGTTGCTTATTTAACGATGAATAGACTGCCTCCCCAAATATTGAGGCCAATTCCATACTGGCGTACTCGGGAAAAAGCAGGATTTTCGCATCTTTCTGCGCGGCTTCACTGACCCAACGCTCCATCTTACTTTGATACTGCTGCCAGTTTTCCAAAAAACTGATGTCGTATTGAGCAGTCGCAATTTTAACGTTCATGTTTCAACCAAAAGGTCATCGGTTTGGGCGTTTCATCTTCATCATCCAGGTCTTTCCAGGTATAGCGGGTATTAAGCTCGGGATGTTTGACGTAACCGCGCTTGTTCCAGAATTTATCCAAAGGCACATAATCGATAGGTCGCCTGGGATGATCTATTGGTCGCTCTACACAACAAAAACAAATATGTTTAAAACCGCCTAAATCCTCGGCATGAGCCTCTCTTTGTTCAAAAAAACGAACGCCAATACCCAATCCGCGATAATTCTTATCCAACACCGATTCACTGCAATAGAACACCTCGTCGAGATTATAGCCCTGTTCAATAAACGGCTTTTTTAGCTCTTCGGTTTCATATTTCATTGGAATTGCCGTTGATGCCCCGACCACCTTACCGCCATGGATGGTGTGTATGCCGGAATCCTGCAGGGAGCTGGATTGGCTACCGTCATCGAACGCGATCACAATAACACTTTCCGGACAATCTATATAAGTCTGTAAATATTTTTTCTCGTAATCAATATCCCCGTCATACAAATACGGAAAGTCGCGAAACACCTCGATCCTAAGCCGGGCAAGTTCAGGAATAAATTGTTCCAGAGCGGAGCCGCTACATCTTTCGATACGAATATTTTTAGCCATAATCTTACAAAAGCAAAAAGGAAGGCATTTTAGCTGAACACTTTGGATTTGCGTAGTATAAGCCGTAAAAAAGCTGCATCATATTCAAAGAGCGGCAATTATGAGATGATGTTGACGGCGGATTACCGGTGCGTTTCATGGCACCCTTCTTCAAAACCTTACTATGTAACTGATTTTATATATGAGAACTGCTTCATTCGTTGTATTGGTTGTTTTACTTAACTTGGTATTTGGCTGGTTAACTAACTTACCTCAAGATGTAGGATCGGACGTACCGTCAGGTAAGCTTAACAGCCTATCATTCGCACCGTTTCGAGAAGGCCAAGGCCCTTTAGATAATATATTCCCAACACCAGAGCAAATTGAAGCCGACTTGCGTTTGATGGGTGAAAAAACTTACTCCATTAGAACTTATGCCAGCGCAGAAGGCAGCATGCCGGTCATTCCCGGCTTAGCGCAAAAGTATGGTTTAAAGATGATTCAAGGTGCTTGGCTGGGCGCCATAAAAAAACTCAATAAAATTGAAATTGCCGAACTTATCCGCTCCGCCAACGCGAATCCTGACGTGGTCAAGCGGGTTATCGTCGGTAACGAAGTGTTGTTACGCGGCGATCTGGAGCCCAAGCAGCTGATTGAATATATTAGAGAGGTCAAACGCTCGGTTAAACAACCGGTTTCATATGCCGACGTCTGGTCTATGTATATGAAATATCCCGAGTTAATCAAAGAAGTGGACTTTATTACCATTCACATTCTACCTTACTGGGAAGACGAACCAATCACCGTAGACCAAGCGCCTGCGCATATTGAGCGTATTTACCAACAGGTTCAACAGGAAGCCGACGCCATTGCCCCCGGCAAACCCATACTGATCGGCGAATCCGGCTGGCCGGGGGCAGGACGGCAACGCGGTTGGGCAGTGCCTAGCGTGGTCAACGAAGCAAAATTCATCCGCAAATTAATTGAAGTTGCCACTAAAAACGGCTTCGATTACAACATTGTCGAAGCTTTTAACCAGTCCTGGAAAAGTGAATTTGAAGGCGTCGTCGGTGCTAACTGGGGGCTTTATTCTGTTGACCGTAAAGAGGTTTTCCCTTTGACCGGAAAAGTCTATGAAAACCCACACTGGCTTAACGGCGTTATAGCGGCAACGATACTTTTTCTATTCATCGTTATCGGCTGCTGGAAGCCATTACAAACATTATCATCAATGCGTCTAGCCGTTTTTTTGCTATTCTCGCAACTGTTTGCCTTGCTGCTGACAAGCATGACAGAAAACCTGTGGTATACCAGTTATAGCGACTGGCAGCGTTTGCAAACAGGACTAACCGTGGCATTAAACACATTATTAGCCGGTTTACTATTGCGGCGTAGCTATGATCTGCTAGCTAATCGAATGACCCACCCCAAAGTCGGCTCCTGGATATATACGCTCTATATACTGTTTACCGGATTTGCCGTTTATAAAACCTTCGGTTTAGCGCTAAATGGGCGATATATCAGCTTTCCGACGCTATCGATTTACATTCCTGTTGTGGGAATTGTAGGCTTAATCGTCATTAACTCTATTATCGAACATTCATACTCATTAAAGACTATTGGGATTAATCGATTATCCGGATACATCCATACAAAATCCTATCAACATAAGATAGCGGGTTACGCGCTACCGGTCATTGGCTTAGCGCTTATTATCAGGGAAACCCAAGCCTTCGTGGAAAGCCGCGACTTTATTCTTGCATATCCAGGTGTGATCGAACGAATTAGAGTCGCCTTGGTTTTTTCGGTAACCAATTATCAATTGCTGGAATGGTTAATGTGCTTGTTCGTACTCTCGTTACCGTTGTTGATAAATGGCAATAAAAAATAATCGGCTGTAGCGCCTTCGCTTCGCTGTTTGCCTATGGATCATCCTAAACAATAGGCTATTTTTTTAAAATTTAATGTCTCTTAAAAAAGAATCTATAACTGTACTTTACGAAATAACCTGAAGTAAACTACGGGAAATATAATAATTTTTAACCCAGCAATATACATTAGGGAAAATATGCGTAACATTAAATTATTTGAATCCACCGATCATCGTTATATTTTACTCAACGAGAGTGAGCCGGGCGAAGAGGACGGCGTTCGTTCCAACCAATACCTGATTACCCATCATAATGACGGCGTGTTGCTTGATCCAGGCGGCTTTGGCGTGATGCCTCGGGTACTGGCGGAAATGTTGCGCTACGTAGGTCCTGAGCAAATTAAAGCTATTTTTCTGTCGCATCAAGATCCCGACATCGTCGGCGGCTTATCGACCTGGCTCGAACTGTGTCACTCGCCTGTTTATGTTTCCAGCATTTGGATACGTTTTTTGCCGCATTACGGTTTAAAAGACATGGCGCGATTTGTCGGCGTACCCAATGAAGGCATGAACTGCGAGCCATCTCCAGGTTTTAAACTAAAAATCGTACCCGCACATTTTTTGCATTCGGAAGGCCAAATCAATGTATACGATCCAATTTCTAAAATCCTGTTCACCGGCGACATCGGAGCGGCGATGCTGCCCATGGATAAAAATGACGCCTATGTAGACGATTTTATCAATCATATCCCCTATATCAAAGGTTTTCACCGCCGCTACATGTGCTCTAACAAGGCAATACGCTGTTGGCTGGACACCATTGCCGATTTGGATATTGACATGATCGCCCCGCAACACGGACCGATTTACCGGGGCGCAGCAGTACAGGATTTTTTAAACTGGCTCAAAGACCTGCAATGCGGCATCGATTTGATGCAGCCGGGCGGACAGTTTCTGGAAGAGGATTGAACATGAGCAAGTTATCGCACGACTACATGGATGCTGGAAGTACGACCACAGTAGAACAAGGCATAAAGCAGTTACCGAGAGCGGTGGTTACCGAGATCGGCCACCTGGAAGCATTGCGCTTAAGGATTATCACTCAGATAGCCGAAATTCTAGAAAACCAAACACGCACCCAGCGCTCTGCAACGGGCATATCCGAGCTTAACCATAATGTGCATCAGGAGATTATCAGTAAATTGATGACAGCCATGTCCACTATGGCTGCCGATGATTCTCGTGCCATGATTGGCATGATCCCAACGATTACGCATATCATCAATACCTGCACACGCCTGGATAAAAGCCTTGACTTACTCTTCAAGCAACGCAGTGAGCAATGGACGGCTAATGATCGGCACATCAAAAACCTGATGATGGAGTTCAATCAAACCTTGCTTGAGCTGTCTTCAGTTTTAATCGAAAAAGACTTGCTGGAACGACAAAGTCAGGTGTTGGAACGCATTATTCTATCGCATGAACACATCTCGCAATGGAAAGAATTTGTACAGGAAATTCTGGCGGATTTTTACGCCATATTTCCGTTTAACTTTTTTTACATCGCCTTTGCCGAAGAGCATGGTTTATCTCTGTATTTGTATTATCTGGGACATTGCTCCGATGAGGTACGTGAGCAAGCGCGCGGCTTGCTAAGCCAACAAATGCTGCAAAGTATCGAACTCCCCTCCGATGCGCCGCTGGATATCGAAGAATTTCATATTAACTGCGGGGCCGAAATCAAAGAAGATCTGGATATTAGCATGATCAGTGTGCCGGTTCCCGATCACTCGACCAATTTGGCCGGTTTATTAGGAGTCGCTTATGCGGCTGAAAACAATTTATCTGCACAGGAAGCCAGCGTTATCCGTGCAATACTCGCAGTCATGGTTATGGTGGTGGGTTCCAGCAAGGTACTATCGCGTACGCTGTTAGAGCTGGAATACTACTCTGTACATGACCCCCTTACCGGGCTGCACAACCGCCGCCAGTTTAACGATATTTTAAATTATGAAATCGGGCGTTCCGAGCGACATAGGCATGAGTTCAGCGTACTGATGCTCGACCTGGACGATTTTAAAGATATTAACGATTCTTACGGACATCCCACCGGCGATACCGCGCTATGCGCCATTGCCAATGTCCTGCTTGAACATACCCGCAATGGCGATTTGTGTGCTCGTATCGGCGGAGATGAATTTGCTATTATCCTGACGGAAACAGGCCCCCAAGGTGCCAAGATAGTTGCCGAAAAAATGGGAGAAGCATTACGGGAAATGGCCATCACCTCGGCACAAGGCAACCGTTTTCATTTAACCGTCTCCATCGGTGTCAGCAGTTATCCTACCGATGGTATGACCATGGATGCACTGCTGGAGGGTGTCGACGTCGCCATGTATAAAGCCAAGGATATGGGCAAAGACAGCGTCTGCACCTTTGATGCAACAGAAGAGCGCATCAGCATTCGCGAGACCCGCGATAAAGCGGAAAATTTGCGCGAAGCGTTAAAAGAAGGACGTATTATTCCCTATTATCAATCGATAGTTAACTGCCAAACCGGCGAACTCTATGCCTTTGAAACACTGGCCCGGCTTAAATCCGCAACCGGGGAAACATCATCAGCAGCAGCATTTATCGAAACTATAGATAAATATGGTTTGGCTCGTGAGCTCGACCTTGCGATGATCAACAACTCTTTTGCTGCTAAGCGTGCTTGCATGGACGCCAACCGGCCGGAAGCTAAGGCGAAAATTTTTATCAATTTATCGGTACAGGAAATTCAAGGCCGTGGCATTTTGGGTTATGCAGAAGAACTCTGCCAGCAACTGGAACTCCCCCCTGAAAGCATCGTATTTGAACTATTGGAACGCGATGCGATTGGCGATATGACCAACATGCGCCGGTTTCTAACCAATCTGCGTCGAAAAGGTTTTGCCTTTGCACTGGACGATTTCGGTACCGGTTATAACTCGTTTCATTATTTACGTGAGCTGCATTTTGAATACGTTAAAATTGACGGTGCATTTGTGCGCAACATACTGAGCTCTAAAGTCGATTATGCCTTGGTGCATAACTTGTCCCGTCTGTGTCAGGACATCGATAGTCTCACCGTTGCTGAATTTGTTGAGAATCAGGATATTTGGGAGGCATTGAAAGACATGGGCATTAATTACGCCCAAGGCTACCATATCGGTATGCCGCTACCTACGATGCAACTACCCTTAAAAAATCAATGAAATAGAACCCCTATCAATCTTTGACT
>JADHTX010000184.1 GCA_016784875.1 Methylobacter sp. | reverse complement strand
CGCGTTGCTGAAACAGTTTCATAGCTTGCTATGCGCCTGTTTCAGCGCCTTGCTACCGACAAAAATCAACTCGCTATCATTTCCTCAACCGTAACCGTGCGAAGTATACGCAGTCATTCACCCTTTGGGTGACGATCTGAAACTTGGTATCTCTTTGAATATTTTCGTGCTTTTTGTGTTTTTCGTGGATCAAATGATTTTTCTAGAATAATCCTTTGCGAAACATCTGTGCGAGCTAAGCGAATCACGGCTTAGTAACGAGAAAATTCGACTCGCAATTCTCTTGGCTCCATATACATTTAACTGTCTGATATTAATCAAGACGACTTTTGTCTATAATCGGGGTAATTTTAAGCCCGTGTGGAGCAACGAAAATAAGATGTTGTTTTTTTAGCATTAGGGTCAGGTTCCAGTTAACGGGAGTAACAATTTGAACCCACAGCACAAGATTTTATTTGCAGGCGATCCGCATGGGAATTTCAAGCCGCTGATAGCAGCGGTGCATGAATATAAACCAGAAGCCGTTGTGTTATTGGGTGATTATGACTTGGATATGCCCTTGGAAATCTGTTTGCAGGAAATTGTCGGCTTAACCCAGATCTGGTGGATAGCAGGGAATCATGATTTTGAAACGCCCAGCAAACATAAGTACCTGTTTGATTCAGCGTTGGCGGATAAGGGTTTGCATTTGAAAGTTACGGAAATAGCCGGATTGAGAATTGCCGGTTTAGGGGGTATTTTTTTGGGTCGAGTCTGGTATCCGCCGCAACAGCCTAAATGGAGAAACAAACAGCATTATCTACATAATCAGCCTGCCAATATTAGGCAAATGGCCTTGTCGTTAAAATATAAAGCGGCAATTTGGCATGATGAGTTTGAGGTATTAAAATCGTTGAAAGCCGATATTTTGGTGACCCATGAAGCGCCGGGATCTCATCGGCACGGCTTTGATGTGATCGGTGAGCTGGGTGCGGCGATGGGGGTGAAAAATATTTTTCATGGTCATTTGCATGAAAATTATGTCAGCATGATTAAGAACAATATCAAGGTAGTCGGTGTGGCAGACAGGGCTGTTAGCGATTTGACGGGCAAAACATTAATGTAAGCACCCTGCCGAGCGCTGGACTTCGCAATTTGGAGTCCAGCGCTGTTTTGATCGGCTCAAAGCCGATGAGTTGTTACGAAGCTTGACGGCTTAAATAGTCCTCGTAATTGCCGTTAAAATCGACAATTCCGGTTGGAGTTAATTCGATAATTCTGGTCGCCAGAGAAGATACAAACTCCCGGTCATGGCTGACAAATATCAAGGTGCCGGGATAATTTTCCAGGGCGGTATTTAGCGACTCAATCGATTCCATATCCAAATGGTTAGTCGGTTCATCCATAACCATGATGTTGTTTTTTTGCAGGATCAGCTTACCGAATAACATACGGCCTTGCTCTCCACCTGAGATGACTTTAACGGATTTATTGATGTCGTCTGCGCTGAATAATAAGCGTCCCAAGGTGCCGCGAATGGCTTGGTCGTCGTCCGATTCTTTGCGCCATTGTCCCATCCATTCGATCAGGGTCTGGTTTTCGGCGAAGTCTTCGGCATGATCCTGAGCAAAGTAACCCACTTCCGAGTTTTCCGACCATTTAACCTCACCGGCATCCGGGGTTAAATCGCCGACCAAGGTGCGCAGCAGGGTTGTTTTACCGATACCGTTAGGACCGAGTACAGCAACGCGTTCGCCGACAGGAATCATCAGATTCAGGTTCTTGAATAACGGTTCTTCCCCATAACCTTTAGACAAGTTTTCGACTTCCAGCGCTAAACGGTGCAACTTTTTAGTCTGGTCGAAGCGTAGAAACGGATTAACCCGGCTTGAGGGTTTAACTTCATCCAGTTTGATTTTATCCAATTGCTTGGCGCGCGAAGTAGCCTGTTTGGCCTTGGATGCATTCGCCGAGAAACGGCTGACGAAAGTTTGCAGTTCGGCAATCTGGACTTTTTTCTTGGCATTTCCGGCCAGCAGGCGTTCGCGAACCTCGGTAACCGCAATCATATAGTCGTCATAGTTGCCCGGATAAACACGCAGCTCGCCATAGTCCATATCGGCCATGTGAGTGCAGACGCTGTTTAAAAAATGGCGATCGTGCGAGATGATAATCATCGTGCAATCGCGCTGGTTCAGAATGTCTTCAAGCCAGCGGATGGTGTTGATGTCCAGGTTGTTGGTCGGCTCATCGAGCAGCATGATGTCAGGATTGGAAAACAAAGCCTGCGCCAGCAACACTCTCAGCTTCCAGCCCGGCGCTACCGAACTCATCAGGCCGTTATGCTGTTCCAGCGGAATATCCAGACCGAGCAAAAGTTCGCCGGCTCTGGATTCTGCGGTATAACCGTTATATTCGGCGAACACCGACTCCAGCTCAGCGGCATGCATATAGTCGTCTTCGGTGGCTTCCATATTGGCGTAAATGGCGTCGCGCTCGGACATGGCCGCCCACATCTCGGCGTGTCCCATCAGTACCACGTCCAGCACACGCTGATCTTCATAAGCGAACTGATCCTGGCGCAAGTTACCCACGCGCTCATTAGGGCTGATGCTGACGTTGCCTGCCGACGGCTCCAAATCGCCGCTCAAAATTTTCATGAAGGTTGATTTACCGCAGCCGTTTGCGCCGATCAGGCCGTAACGATTGCCGTCGCCGAATTTGACCGAGACGTTTTCAAACAGGGGTTTAGCCCCGAACTGCATGGTGATGTTAGCTGTAGAAATCAAGATTTTGTTCCGAAGATTAAAGGTGAAAAATAGTAAAAAGTAAAAGGCACAGAGTAAATAGGGATGCCTGTTGTTTAACGCTCACATTGTTGAGTTAATTAAGCCAGACCTCGGGCACAATAGTGGCGGTGTTTTGATCGTCGCAGAGCCAAATCTGCCCATCCTGAATACTGATTTGCAGTTGCATAGTGCGCTTTACCATCGGTGCGAGTTGATCGGTCGATTCTTTGGGCAGGTTAATGACAGTGAGGTTTTTAAAACGTTCCAGCTTGGGCTTAACCTGGTTCCACCAGACCGTATTGCGGCCTCCATAAGTGTAGAGGATAACCTTATCGGCACGACTGGAGGCTTTGCGGATGCGCTTGTCATCGGGCATGCCCACATCAATCCATAGTTCAATATCGTCGGTCAGGCTTTTTTGCCAAAGGTCGGGTTCATCGTCGGTACTCAGGCCTTTAGTGAAATGCAGTTGTTCATGGGCGTTCATTACAAAAGCCAACAGACGGGCCATCATCCGCTCTTCAGTTTCCGAAGGGTGTAGGGCAATGGTCAGGTGATGCGGTTGATAATAGCCTCTGTCCATGTCTGAAATCTGACAGACGGCTTTATAGATGGTTGACTTAAGCGCCATTAAGCGATTTTTTTTACGGTATTAGAAAAAAACGTATTCTAACAGATTTAAGCCCTCAGGTGTTTTACAGTAACAGCGTATCGTCTATGGCAATAAAGCGGCTGGCCGAATTAATCAGCGAGGGTGCGGTCAGGTTCGGTACGCCGTATACTTCTGTCGTTACCCCGTAAGCGTTTCGAGCCTTATCCAATAACAGGTCGAAGTCGCCGTCGCCGGATAACAAAATAATGACATCGACCCGATTCGCATAGTCGATGACATCCAGCGTAATGCCGACATCCCAATCGCCTTTTGCGGAACCGTCGCTACGCTGGATATAAGGCTTTAGCTTAACCTCAAAACCGATGTTTCTAAGAATCTGTTGAAAGCCTTGTTGCTTGCTGTCGCCCTTGTCGATCGCATAAGCAAGCGCCGCAACCACTTCCCTGTTGGCGGTTGCCTGCGCCCAAAATGCCGCGTAGTTAAAATGTCGCCGATAACTTTGCTTGGTGGTGTAATAGATATTTTGCACATCGGCAAAGATAGCGACTTTTTCCATCGTTATTTGAGGAAGGAACAGCAATAATCGCTAGGGGTTTTAACCTTCATCGTGAATTCGGCGTTGGCAGGCACATTGAAGGATTCGCCGCCTTTTACGCTTTGCCATTCGGTGCCGGGCAATAAAATATCCATATCGCCGTCGATAATTTCCATCAGTTCCGGGGCGGCGGTGTTGAAGGTGTATTCGCCGACTTGCATGAAACCTAAGGTTTTGGTCGAGCCGTCGGCAAACTTGACAGTCCGGCTGATGACGTTGCCGTCGAAGTAAACATTAGCTTTTTTGATGATGGTTACATTGGTGAATTCTGACATCGCTTGTCCTTAATGGGGATTGGGTAAATAAGGGGCGCAATGATACCAGATTGGTGTGACATAGTCAGATGCTGATAGTGGAGAATACGGATGGCGCAGGTTTATTCGACTCGGAATACTGGGTTTATCGTTCCCACGCTCCAGAGACTGTGAAAGTATTATCCACATTTGCTTGAAAGAATTATTTACCACGGAGAACACGAAGAGCACGGAGAAAATAAATTTATTATTTCAATGCATTAAAAACTTCGGCTACCCACTTAAGACGGGACAATAGGCAAGGCTTAACCGTTCGTCCTGAGCTCGTCGAAGGATGGACGGTTAAGCCGTTCATGGTTCGACAGGCTCACCACGAACGGCTTAACCTTTAAACTGTCCCGCCTTAAGTGGGTAGCCAAAACTTCGTGTTCTCTGTGTTCTCCGTGGTTATTCTTTATTTTTTTCTAAAAATGAATACTTTCACAAACTCTCCAGCGTCGCCCCATCATGAATCAATGTGTGTGGCAGTGAACGCCGAGCGCAAAACGTCATGCATCGACTTTATTTTCTAAGCTGCCTGTGCGGCAGTGAACGCAGCGTGCCGTTTCGCGTCGTCTCGGCTGACTTTCTAAGCTGCCTGTGCGGCAGTGAACGCTCGGTAGTGCTTGTGCTGGGCTTTGGCTTCTTTCTAAGCTGCCTGTGCGGCAGTGAACTGCAAATTAATCCGGTATATTACAAATGCATCAATAGCTTAGACTGTTTTTTTGATTTTGACCATCGAAAAATAGGTCTGATCTAATTGATTGATTTTATAGTGTTTTTAATGATCCAGCTAAACAATGGTTAAAAAATAACTTAGATTCAAATCTTGAATTGTGCGTTTTTGTAAACAACAAATCTTTGCTGGTAATGCATCTGTTTCATCTGTCGGTTAAACTTCTGTAGCGCTAAGCTCAAGTGCATAGGATGTGCTGAGGCACGAAGCGCATCACTCGCGGAAGATGCGCTTCACTTTGTTCAGCACATCTTGTGCTGCTCAAGCTTAAAGCCTCTGCACCAAAATGGCATTAATCTCCTCATCCGTCAGTACAATCGGATTGGTCTGCATGCTGCTGCCGCGACTATTGGCGACGATCATCGGAAAATCAGCGGCGCTAATGCCATAGCCATTAAGGCGCGGCAGTTGCAGTCGCTCGCTCCACTCGGCCAATACGGTAATTAATGCCGAACGTGCCTCAGCATCATCAAGCTCGGTCCGCCCTGTCAATAACCGTCCAACTTGCGCATATTTAGCCAAAGCCGGGTTTTCCGGTTCGCGCTGTTGCATGGCTTTGATATTGATCTCGGTAGCAGCAGATACCAAAGTGCCGCAGACTACGCCGTGCGGGATAGGGAAGTATGCGCCCAACGGCGAGGCCAAGCCGTGTACCGAGCCTAAGCCCACTTGCGCCAAGGTGATGCCGGACAGCAATGCGGCGTAAGCCATCGCGCCGCGACCTTGGCCGGCAGCCGGTTCATTGCCTTCCCAAGCGGCAAAAAAACCTTCCTTCACGGCGCACATGCCGCTCCAAGCCAGTGCATCGATAAACGGGTTGGCTTTGAGAGAGACGTAGGATTCCAATAGCTGGGTGAACGCGTCCATGCCATCGGCTGCGACCAGTTCGCGGGGGCAGCTCGCTAACAAATCGGGGTCGATGACCGCGTATTCAGGGATTAAACACTCGTCGCGGAAGGATTTTTTGAAACCGTCCGGGCCTTGTACGCTCAGTACCGAGTTTTTGGTCGCTTCGCTGCCGGTTCCTGCCGTGGTTGGGATGGCGATAAAAGGGACGCTGGGGCCGTGATAGGGAACGTTTTTGCCGACGCCTTCGAGGTGATCCATGACCGAATTGCCGTGCGGCAAAAGTCCGGCTATCGCTTTGGCGGCATCCAGTACGCTACCGCCGCCGATGGCGATAACCACGTCAACCGATTCGCTGCGAAACCGACTCACCGCTTGATCTACCAGTGTCGGTGACGGTTCGCCGGAGACGGTAAAATGCAACCAGTTTACGCCTTTGGCTTCCAGCGCTTGGGTGAAAGTCTGCCAGCGCGGCGTGGCGCAGAAAGATTGTTTTCCGGTTACCAATAAGGCGGTGCGGCCGTAGCTCGCGGCCAGCGCCGGGACTTCGTCAATGCGACCGCTGCCGTAACTGATGCGCGGTAAACGCGAGAGTGAGAAAGGGTTGAATTGCATGATTTTATCCTTGTGGAAACAGGCCGTCATAATGGACGCCTTGGCGCGGCTGGGCCATCCAGTCCGCTACGGTATCGCGCCAAGTTAAATAATGGGGTGTTTGCTTGTGGGACGCTGCATCTTTTGCCGAAGCGTAGGCTTCGTAAAGGATGAAGTGGCCGGGATTCTCGGGCGATTGCAGTATGTCGAATCGGCGGTTGCCGGGCTCTTGGATCGAAGCTTCATGGTTGAGCCGTGTGGCGGCAATAAAGTCATCGACGTGAGCGGGTTTTACTTGAACTTGAACCAAGGTAACGTGCATAGCGGAGCTTTTATAAGTTATGAATGTGGCGGATATTATACTTCACGCGGCGCGGTTTTCAGTGCTTAAAAGCGGCTGGAAGCTGGGCGGCGTTGCTTTTGCCTGTGGCTACATTGTAGCGGAATAGGTTGATTGTAATGGATGAGCTAATATATAGCGCTGAACCGGGAAGAATAGTTTCATGGATTCCGTCACTGCTATTAAATTAAGGGGTGGTTATACTTCGCCCGGCCACGGTTGCGGATTCCTAGCGGCTGATTTTATGCCGATAGCCGCGTTGCTGAAACAGTTTCATAGCTTGCTATGCGCCTGTTTCAGCGCCTTGCTATCGACAAAAATCAACTCGCTATCA
>JADHTX010000183.1 GCA_016784875.1 Methylobacter sp. | reverse complement strand
TACACCGACAATCGACACTTTTACGATCCTGTCGTCAGCGGTTACATTTCTGGCGCCCAGTTCTGCACAGGTCCTATCCAGCAAAGCTTTCGCCTGCTGAAAGTCATTGCGATGTATCGTAAAAGTAAAATCAGTGGTCGCATCGTCTGCAATATTCTGAATAATCATATCGATTTCGATATTAGCATCGGTAATCGGCCCCAAAATTTTAAACGCAACTCCAGGCAGATCAGGCACACCAGTAATAGTTAATTTAGCTTCGTCCCGATTGAATGCGATTCCTGAAATTAAAGCACTTTCCACTTGTGATTCCTCATAGGTAATGAGCGTGCCATTACCCTCTTTAAATGATGATAATACGCGTAACGCAACGTTATATTTTCCGGCAAACTCTACCGATCTGATCTGCAATACTTTTGAGCCTAAACTGGCCATTTCCAGCATTTCTTCAAACGTTATTTTATCCAATCTGCGAGCTTTAGGCTCTACTCTGGGATCGGTAGTATAAACACCGTCAACATCGGTATAAATGTGGCATTCGTCTGCCTGTAATGCCGCCGCCAACGCCACTGCTGTGGTATCCGAACCGCCGCGCCCCAGCGTGGTAATATTGCCGTGTTCGTCCACGCCCTGAAAACCCGCCACAACCACCACCTTACCCTCATTAAGATGATTTCGGATGCGCGTATCGTCAATCTTGCGAATCCGTGCTTTGGTATGCGTGCTGTCGGTCAGGATTTTGACTTGACTACCGGTATAAGAACAGGCATCGCAACCTTGCTCATGTAGAGCCATACTTAACAACGCAACAGTGACCTGCTCTCCGGTGGACAGCAACACATCCATTTCGCGCTCATTGGGGTTTTGCTGAATGTCTTTTGCCAAAGCAACCAGACGATTAGTTTCACCGCTCATCGCCGAAACCACGACGACAATTTGATCCCCCCGATCGTGAGCGTTTTTTACCTTTTCGGCGACCGCTTTAATGCGCTCGACAGTACCTACCGAGGTGCCGCCGAATTTATATACGTATAATGCCATTTAATAAAACCTTGGTATTGCCGGAAGTTAATAAACTTCGTTATGACTGTCTATATCGACTAAGACAATCGTTTCATCTTGTATTATAAAAATACAAATAATCCGATAATCATGGGTTAGGCTGCATGAATAAAACTCTTTCAGCTCGCCCTTTAACTTATGTGTTTTTAATGACGAATCAAACGGATTCGTTTTGAGCTTAGTTAATACCTCTGCATATTTATCAACCAACTGAGAATGTTTTTTAAAAAACTTCCGTTCTTTACGCTGATAATTTTCGTCTTTAACTAATCTCATTTCTTAGATTCTGGATGTGCGCATCCACATCATCGATTTCACTAAATCCCGAAAAATCACCCTGCTTTATTTTTTTCAAGGTGTTCAAACACATAGTTTTATCTATTCCAAAATCCTCTTCTTGGGAAGATTGTTTTACGGCTTCGCTACTAAGTCCGAGCCGAAAATAATGAATAAGATCGTACAGCTCTATCAGCTTGGCTTCGGGAATATATTGCAATTCATTAATAATATCGTCTTGAATCATAATGCAATCCTCATGAAATCAATATAAATACTGTAGCCACATAACACTCGCTAAACATCTTCAATTTCAAGCGATACGCCTGCTGAGCGCCGGAACTTTCGATCAATAAGCCTACCACTACTCATAATCCCACCGGAAATAATGTGGCCGGTTATACAAAATTGGTCTCGAACCGAAACACCAATTGGGCTTTCATATTCGACAACAAGAAATTTTTCGACTGCGTTAGAAGAACCAACTATCCACAGAAACCCCATTAGAACAGACTGACTTGGTGAAAAAAATAAATCCTTTTCAATTTTCTTATCTCCATCGGCCCAATAGACTTCAAAATTGAATGCGGGTACACGACTGATATTAGTAAGGTATATTTCAAATTTAAATCTATCACCAACACCAACTTGAGTATCCAGAAAAGTAGCTTCAACTTTAATATCAAATAACGGAAAAACATTATTCTGTATCGCATCAACTAAACGTTCTGGGAGAATCCGTTTTTCAAAATGCTTAGTGATTGCCGCTTTCAGGTCGATAGAGCTAGTGAATGTGGAGTACCAGTTTGAAGTTATTGGATTAGCTTCAAGCCCTCCATGTTTATCCAACAACTCAAATAGCCCTATGTCCTTCACCCATGAGAATATTACAGAACTCGTTCGCCCATTACGTTTCCAAATTGCAAAATCAGCTTCAAGGCGATCACGAACATAAACCCGAACAGGTATTTTCTTTTCTATCGCACGTTGGTATTCAAGATGCGTGGCGGAAACCTTCTCATAATCAAACTTCTCTAAAGTAGGTCCATACCGTTGATCCAAAATCAAAAGAAACTCATCGCATGACTCGACATTAACAAGGCATGTTTCAATTGAATTTACATCGTGTTGAACACGAAAATCAGAAAGCTTGTCATCCGACAAAACCGGAGTAATGCCGATAGCTCTCAATTGTTCCGCAAGTTCGGCACGAATATCGATTAAATCATATACGGTCGAACTTATGAATACACGCATAATAATAAGCTATCCGCTTACTTTGCCAACTGCTCTTTCACCCAGGCCGGAACCTCGGCCAATGCACTAGCCAACCCAGACGGATCATTACCCCCGGCCTGAGCCATATCGGGCCTGCCGCCGCCTTTTCCGCCGACTTGGGTCGCGACAAAATTAACCAGATCCCCGGCTTTTATCCGCCCCACTTGGTCTTTAGTCACACCGGCAATCAAGCTGACCTTGTCGCCATCAACAACTGCCAACACAATCGCGGCGCTGCCTAATTTATTTTTCAACTGATCGACCATGTCTTTCAGGGATTTGGGATCAACGCCTTCGAGCTTGACAGCCAAGACCTTAATGCCATCGACATCAACCGCTTGAGAACCCAGTTCATTACCCGCCGAACTGGCCATTTTAGCATTCAAGCGTTCCAGCTGTTTTTCCAGCAACCGATTTTTCTCTATCAATTGCTCGACTTTCTCAGGCGTTTTTTCCGGCGCGCTTTTCACCATTCCGGCAATACTGGCAAGCGCTTGGTCGCGGCCGGCTATAAAATCAAAACAACCGCTCCCGGTTACCGCTTCTATCCGCCTGACACCTGCCGCCACGCCGGTTTCGTTAATAATTTTAAAGCAGCCTATATCCCCTGCCCTTTCGACATGCGTACCGCCGCAAAGCTCGGTTGAAAACTCGCCGATTTTCAATACCCTGACTTCATCGCCGTATTTTTCGCCAAACAACGCCATCGCACCGGCTTTAACCGCGTCATCTTTAGCCATCACTTGCGAGACAACCGGGTTATTCGCCCGAATCTGCTCATTAACAATCCGCTCAACGGCACTGATTTCGAAAGCGGTAACCGGCTCAAAATGAGAAAAGTCAAAACGCAAGCGCTCAGGATTAACCAACGAACCTTTCTGAGCGACATGATCGCCCAAAACCTGCCTTAATGCCGCATGCAACAAATGGGTCGCCGAATGATTAAGCTCGGTTGCCTTTCTATCCGCAGCACTGACCCGGGCATCGCACAACTGACCGTCAGTCAGGATTCCCGAAATCAATTTACCTTTATGCAAGAACAGATTACCGCCCTGTTTCTGCGTATCGATGACTTCAAATATTGCACCATCGGCTTCGATTTTGCCGCAATCGCCGACCTGGCCGCCGGACTCGGCATAGAACGGCGTTTTATCTAAAATAACCACACCCTCTTCGCCATCTTGCAGACTGGTTACCGGTTGGCCTTTCTTGAAAAGCCCGATAATATGCACTTGATCGTCAAGCTGCTCGTAACCGGTAAACTCAGTCTGCGCATCAAGCTTGATATCCTGATCGTAATCGGCGCCGAAACTGCTGGCAGAGCGCGCCCTGTCGCGCTGAGCCGACATTGCCATTTCGAACCCGGCATGATCGACGGTCAACTGATGTTCACGGGCAAAATCGGCCGTCAAATCAACAGGAAAACCATAGGTATCATAAAGCTGAAATACGGTTTCGCCGGGAATCACAGAGCCTTCCATCTTAGCGACGCAAGCCTCCAGGATCTTCATGCCTTGCTCCAAGGTTTCGGCGAAACGCTCTTCTTCTTTTTTCAAAACCCGCTCAACCTGAGCTTGAGCGGCTTTAAGCTCGGGAAAAGCCTCACCCATTTCCTCTGCCAACGGCGCGACCAGCTTGTAAAAGAACACATCCCGAATACCCAAACGATAACCGTGGCGAATCGCCCGGCGAATGATGCGGCGCACCACATAACCGCGCCCCTCGTTGGACGGCATCACGCCGTCCGCAACCAAAAACGCGCAAGAGCGGATGTGATCGGCAATCACCCGTAGCGAGCTTTGCGTCAAATCATCGGTTTCAGCCAGTGCGGCCGCAGCTTTCAGCAGTTTTTGGAACAAATCGATTTCGTAATTGCTATGCACGCCCTGCATGACTGCCGCGATACGCTCCAGTCCCATACCGGTATCCACCGAAGGCTTAGGCAACGGCGCTAACGAACCGTCAGCGGCACGGTCGTATTGCATGAATACCAGATTCCAAATTTCGATATATCTATCGCCATCTTCATCGGGCGATCCGGGAGGCCCACCGGCAATGTCCGCACCATGATCATAGAATATTTCAGTACAAGGTCCGCAAGGCCCGACATCGCCCATCGACCAGAAATTATCTTTAGCGCCTATCTTCGAAAACCGGTCAGATGAAATACCGACATCGTCCAACCAAATCTTTTCCGCTTCCGAGTCTTCGTCAAAAACGGTAACCCATAATTTTTCCGCCGGAATTTCCAGCTCTTTGGTTAAAAAATCCCAGGCAAAATGTATCGCTTCCTTTTTAAAATAATCGCCGAAACTAAAATTTCCGAGCATTTCAAAAAAAGTATGATGCCTTGCGGTATAGCCGACGTTTTCCAGATCATTATGCTTGCCGCCTGCCCGCACACAACGCTGACTGGTCGCAGCCTTGTTATAGTCGCGATGTTCACGCCCTAAAAACACATCCTTGAACGGCACCATACCGGCATTGGTGAACAATAAAGTCGGATCATTCCCCGGAATCAGGGAGCTTGACGGTTGTACGGAATGCCCTCGTTCGCGAAAAAATTCCAGGAAAGCGGTGCGCAACTCGGCGCTAGTCATCTTTTTCATAAATATTTGTTTTTAAAATAATCGGGTTACGCTAACCCTGCCTACAACTTAGAGAAATCTAATATCCAACTGATCGAACAACGCACTAATCATTGCACCGGGAAATCCTCGCTGCAACAAAAAACGACTGCGTTTTGCCCTCTCATTACGTTCCATCACAGCGTCACGGTTATATTTTTTACTGTAAACCTGCTCCAGCAACGCCATCCAACCACCCGCTTCTTCTTGCACAATGCCATCAAGATCAAGCACCTCTATGCCGTTCTGCCTAAGCTCATAGCTAACCCGAATCGGTCCGTAGCCCTTCTGGATACGGAACCGGGCATAGCTTTCTGCATAACGTAAATCGTCTTGCCAACCTTGCCCGGCCAATTCGTCAATAACCTGCAGCGCCTCATCCTTGTCAAAACCTCTTAAAATCAGTTTAGCCAACAATTCTTTCTGACTGTGTTCTCTTCGTGCCAAAAGCCGGAGACAAACCTCCTGAATTTCCTTAGCAAGGCCAAGCTCTTCAACCAAAACGAATTACTCTCCCTCTTCAACCACAGGCGCTTCAATCAGCGCGACTTTCTTGCCGAAAGCCTCAGCTCTAATTTTCGCTTCAATTTCTTTTGCTTTTTCAGGATGTTCTTTTAAGAAAGCCTTTACATTGTCTTTGCCCTGACCGATTTTCTCGTCACCGTAGCTGTACCAAGACCCCGCTTTCTGAATAAAACCGTAAGTGACGCCCAAATCAACCAGCTCGCCTAAAAAGGAAATACCTTCCCCATATAAAATCTCAAACTCAGCCTGCCTAAAAGGCGGCGCGACTTTATTTTTGACGACTTTGACTCGCGTTTCATTGCCGATAACTTCATCGCCCTTTTTAATGGAACCAATACGTCGAATATCCAAACGTACCGAAGCATAAAACTTAAGCGCATTACCGCCGGTCGTAGTTTCAGGACTGCCGAACATGACGCCGATTTTCATCCTGATCTGGTTGATAAAAATAACCAAAGTATTGGAACGCTTGATGTTGCCGGTCAACTTTCGCAAAGCCTGAGACATCAACCGCGCCTGCAAGCCCATATGGGAATCGCCCATATCGCCTTCAATCTCGGCTTTAGGCGTTAACGCAGCAACCGAATCAACCACCACCACATCCACCGCACCGGAACGCACCAGCATATCGGTAATTTCCAACGCCTGCTCGCCGGTATCCGGTTGGGAGACTAACAAATCATCGACATTAACACCGATTTTTTCGGCATAACCCGGATCTAAAGCGTGTTCAGCATCGACAAACGCAGCCGTGCCGCCGAGCTTTTGCATTTCGGCAATCACTTGCAGCGTTAACGTAGTTTTACCGGAAGATTCAGGACCGTAGATCTCAACCACACGACCGCGAGGCAAGCCGCCGCAGCCCAGCGCAATGTCCAAGCCTAAAGAACCCGTAGAAACCACATCAATGTCGCGCGAAGCCGCCACATCACCCATGCGCATGACCGACCCCTTACCGAATTGCTTTTCGATCTGCATCAGCGCCGCGCCTAGCGCTTTCTTTTTGTTCTCATCCATTGTGTAGTGCCCTTTAAGCCCTGCGGCTGTGTCTGTTAGAAAGAAATATCGCCAAAATCTAATCAATTATTATCACATACAGGCCGTGCTTGGGATAGTGTTGATTTTGCCGAAAAGCGTTAAGTCGGAGACTGACAAGCCCCAAAGACCGGACATGCTATTTTCGACAATCGGATATAGCAGGTATTGCACCTACCTTTATGCTTGACTCGGTAAGTGTCAAGATAACTGTCGCTAAAAGTTATCAAATTAATGAACAGTCTTAGCGGAATTGTCAGCCTCGATACAGTTCGGTTTATCAGGGTTTAAGCAGACAACCGCCTGCCAATCCCAATTTCGGGTATCCTG
>JADHTX010000182.1 GCA_016784875.1 Methylobacter sp. | reverse complement strand
CACTGAACAAGCAACGCTGGATCTATTCATGCTCCAAGCAATTGCTGGATCGCGTTATCTGCGCTTACGGTCAGGAGCAAGGCTTCGATTACACCCTGTTTCTCCCCTTTAACTGGATCGGCCCAGGGCTTGACAGCATCCATACCCCCAAAGAAGGCAGTTCACGCGTGGTAACCCAGTTTCTAGGACATATCGCCCGTGGCGAATCCATTAAACTGGTCGATGGCGGTCAACAACGCCGCAGTTTTACCTTTGTCAGCGATGGTATTGACGCACTGATTCGTATCATCAAAAATGAAAACGGTAAGGCCACCGGCAGCATCTACAATATCGGCAATCCGGCCAATGACTTATCGATCAGAGAACTTGCCGAACTGATGCTGAAAATCGCCAAAGAGCATCCGGAATATCAAGCACAAGCAGCCAAAGTCGAACTCATCGATACCAACGCCAATGATTACTACGGAAAAGGCTATCAGGATATTAAAACTCGAGTACCCTGGATTGGCAATACCATGGACGATCTGGGCTGGAAACCCGAGATCAGCGTCGAAGATGCGTTACGCAATATTTTCGATGTCTACAGCCATGAAGTAGCCGCAGCAAGAGAACTGATCGATCAAGACCAGACGTTATGAAAATCGCGCTGAAAGTCGATGTGGATACCCTGCGCGGTACGCTTGAAGGCGTACCCGCATTACTGAATCTGTATCAACGCTATGGTGTGAAAGCCACATTTCTTTTTAGCCTCGGCCCCGACCATACCGGTCGGGCTATGCGCCGGATATTCAGGCCCGGATTTTTCAGTAAGGTACAGCGCACCTCAGTACTGAGCCACTACGGACTGAAAACCCTGCTTTACGGAACCCTGCTCCCCGGCCCGCATATCGGTCGCCGCGGTCGTGACATCATGCGCCAAACGGCACAGTCCGGGCATGAGGTAGGTGTGCATTGCTATGACCACATTCGTTGGCAGGATTTTGTCGCCAACCGCGATGCTGCATGGACTCGAAAAGAAATACAGGCAGCCATTGATTCATTTCAGGAGGTTTTCGGCCATCAACCATCAGTGCATGGCGCGGCCGGCTGGCAACTGAACCGACACACCTTACAATTAGAACAGCAACTTGGTTTTCGTTATGCCAGCGACTGCCGCGGCCGGTCACCGTTTATCCCTCATATGGAAGGCGAAACATTCAAATGTCCGCAACTTCCCACCACCCTGCCGACCTTGGACGAACTGCTCGGCTGCAACGGCATCACCGAAGCCAACGTACATGAAGCCATATTTGCTGCCAGCCGCAAGCCCGCTCCGAAAGGTCATGTGTATACCTTGCATGCAGAGTTGGAGGGTATGAAATTACTGCCGGTTATGGAAAAATTGTTGCAACTATGGCAAGAAGCAGGCGATGACATCGGTACCATGGAGGATTATGCCGCCGATCTCGATGCCAATACATTGCCTACGCACGAACTGGTCTGGGGCGAAGTAGAAGGTCGTTCCGGGTTATTAGCTTTGCAAGGGCAAAAGATCGCTTCGTAGCGACGGAATAAGAGGATTCAAGCAGATATGAACTGCTTATGAATCCATTGCACCCGATCAGGAAACAATCTATAAATACCTAGCATCCTTGTCTACAATTAGCTTTATCACTATAGTTGAATCGCAGTATGAAAAAAACTTTCAACTTTATATGAGGATTCACTCATGAACGACTTCTACAAAGACATTCTAATAGGGACGGTATTTGTAATTGGCCTGCTAGGGTTTATCTCGGGCGAATTCATCATTTCATCATTATTATTCGCATCAGCAGCTATTGCCAGTAATATTAAAGTAAACAGTAAAAGAGGCAAAACGGGTCAATTTTCATGGGAATGATTCATCTAACAGAACAGCTTAACCCTGCAAATTGAAGACTTCCAATGCCTAACGGCCTTGGAAGTCTTTTTGTTTCCCCTTCAAAATCTGCCAGCCACTTATCATTCCTTCCGCAACTCTAGACTTCGTCTAGCCTCTATCCGAAGCACCTATCCATAATACGAAAAGCAAAAGTACCGAAGACTAACCGTTATCTCGGATCAAAAAACTTAGATAAACTGCACCATAAACCTAAGCAAACCAGCTATTAACCACGTAGAATCAACGCGTTATAGAGCATTACTCGATCACCCAACGAGTGTAGGGATGTTTTTTTCAGGCCAATAATTTTACTCTGTGTTCTTCATGCCCCTGTGGTGAACTGAGGTTTTAGGTTTATAGGAATCGACAATCTAAACGCTCAAAAACTGCACAGGTTAATCTCCCCGAGGCATACGCCCCAGTATCAACACCGATGCGATTATGAAACATTTCCGGCTCGTCTGTGACCGAGTGTCCGTGTACGATTATTTTACCGTGGAACACATCACTATTTAGAAATTCTTCACGAATCCACAGCATGTCTTCTGGACGTTGACGATGCAGTTTGATTTTAGGCCTGACACCTGCATGTACAAAAAAATAGCCTCCTATTTCATAATTAAGGATTAACCGTTCAAAAAAACCAATATGTGCAGTGGGTAACTTTTCCTTAAATTCAGACCGTAATCGCTCTATATCTTTTGCCGTGGGGATGCCTAGAACGCTAACACCGTAACTGGCCAAGGTCGATAATCCGCCAAATCTAAACCAGTCATGCGCGATTGAGGCATCTTTACTCGATAAAAACTGCAATAACACTTGCTCATGATTACCCTGTAAAAACACTGTCTCAAAATCAGGAAAACTGTTTTCTATTAAGCAATCAACAACCTGTTTGGAATGTCTGCCTCGATCGATATAGTCACCTAGATAAACCAGTATCTTGATGCCATCAAAACTCAACGCATCAACCGCGATTTTCCGATGGGCTTCCTGCAATAGATCCAGGCGACCATGAATATCACCAATACAGTAAAGTCTGTGATTTGGCGGCAAACCAAGCTGTTCAGGCTCACTTGGCTTAGAATTAAGGAGTTTTTTGAAGAAGGATTTCAAGATCTTGGGAAAATGTTTTCCAATCGTCGGGAGAATAAATCAGCCCCTCTTCGACAAGGTGTTTCGCTTCGGGGTGCTGTGCAACAAATTGAACCAGCTGTACAGCCTGAAAAGTCCAGGCGGCTGGGATTTGCTTTTTCCATAATGCCTGCATTTCACCATTGAATTCGTCATAGTATTCATGACTAAATGAGAGGCGGGGCATTAACAACTCCGGTTCGACGCGGCCGGCGTAAAAAGACAACCGCAATGCGTTAATAATTTGTTGCGATGGTAAGTTAAGCGCTTTATCAACCGCTGCCAATCGAAACCATGCATAAGGATCGACAGGAGATAATTTTAATCCTTGGATTATCGATGCCTGAGCCTGTTTAAGTAACTCTTGTTTTTTTTGAAGCGATAATAAAGGCGATGCATTTAACATCGCTAAATAGGAAAACGCCAGTGCTTGGCGATACTCAGGGTTTTCATACCAATTCAGGGCTAGGGTTAAATCGCTGATGCTTTTTTCATAAACTTCTGGCGGAAGTTTATTTTGTGTTTGGCTAACCGCTGCTTCAGGATAAAGCGCATATAAACTGGCCATAAACCGGGGAACCGCCAGGATTAATACCCCGCAACAAACCACCACCCCAAGCCCGGCTACAATGCGCTCAGAACCTAAGGTACTCGCATTACTCATGGGTATCCTTAGCTAGTGTAATACTGATTATAACGACCATAATGATAATAATAGCCGGAATCACCATATCCATAACGGCCATATTGTTGCAAGTTTACTTTCTGCAAAACAATTCCGGCAACATTAGCATGTCCATCGCTACCTAATACGTGCAATGCACTATGTACGACTTTTTTCGGAGTTGCGTCCCAATTTAACACAAAAATGGTTTTATCAACCAACCCGGCTAATATTCTGGTATCGGGCACTGCCATGATGGGAGCCGAGTCCAATACGACTAAATCAAATCGCTCACGTAACTCATCGACAATCGACTTCATCCTCTGAGAAGCAAATAAATCGACTGGATTGACAAATGCCGCCTTACCACGAATTAAAATCTTCATGCCGGTTTCCGGATCATCGGCCAGCACATCGTTGATCGTTAAATCGTGACGACTTAATAAATCTGTTAATCCAAGCCCGCCTTCTTTAAGGTTAAACATTTTTCCAATGGACGGACGGCGTAAGTCCGTGTCAACCAATACCACTCGCTGGCCTGCACAGGCTGAGTGCCGGGCTATTAACACAGACAATGTACTTTTACCTTCACCGGGTACCGAAGATGTCACCAATAACGACTTAACTAGAGCATCCGGGTTGAGTAAACTGAGTGAAATACGCAAGGTATTCACCGCTTCCGCTAACGCCGAATGCGGTTTAGCCAACAAATATTCATGCGGCACGACTTTACTATCCATTACTTTAGGCACAATACCCAGCGTAGTCATATTAAATAATTCCTGTATCTGCTCAGGTGAGCGCACACCAGGATTGAGCATTTCAAGCACAAATACCAAGGTAATCGCAAAAAATAATGCCCCTAGTATACTGACCATAAGCAGCAGCCTTGTCTTAGGATATGAAGCGCCCAACGGAATTTCTGCAAAAGAGATAACCCTGGCGTCTGCTTGAGCAATGCCTTGTGTCGAAGCGGTCTCTTTAAATCGTCCTAAAAAAGTTTCGAATAACGCCTTATTAGCGGTTGCTTCACGCTCTAAAGCATGCAATTGCACTTCCGCCTGATTACTGCCGCTGGTTTTAGATTCCAATCGTTTTAAACTGCCTGCCAATGAGCCTTCACGCGCACGAGCAACTTCGAGGCTATTGCGCATCCCAGCGGCAATTTTTTTAACTTCTGACCGCACTTTTGCCTGAACATCTTCCAGCTCTGCTTTCATTTGAATCATACGAGGATGTCGCTGACCAAATTCCACCAGCATTTCGGAATATTTACGCTGCACTTCAGATTCTTGTTGACGTAAACTTGAAATTAAAGATGAATTTAACACTTCGGCAACACTATCAATATCTCGACCGCTTCTGGCAATAGCTTCTACTTGTTGATATTTTGCTTCAGCTTCCGCTCGATGGGCGCGTGCGATAATTAACTGACTGTTCACTTCCGACATTTGTTGCTGTGAAAGTCCCACCTCTTTACTCACTTCCAACAGGTCATGCGTTTTTCGGTATTGCTCCACAGCATGTTCTGAATTTTCTACTTTTTGCTTTAAATCGCCAAGCTGGTCATTTAACCAATCAGTCGCTTTTTTAGTCGCATCAAACTTAGCTTGTAATTGCCCAACAATATATTTATCTGCCACTTCATTGGCTATTTTAGCGGCTAATTTAGGGTCTTTTGATTCAAAAGCTACATTAATAACCTGAGAGCGCTTAACATTTGAGACTTTCAGTTTAGCGAGAAATCGATTGGTTAATCCGGTTAAATGCGCATCTTCCTTTTCTTCGGCAGAACGACTATCAATTTTCACCCACCCTATGGATTCTTGCCAAGCTTCAGGCAATAAATTTTTAGGCCTAAATTGAGCAAAAAAACCTGGCTTTTTAGGCTTAGGATTAAATTCTTCATATTGCTCCAAATTTAAAGCATCAATGACCTTATGCGCTAACTCACGAGACTTAAGCACTTCCATTTCGCCAATGGTTGCGAAGGGACTTCTAAAGTCACCAGACATCACCTCTTTAATATCCACTACCTTGGCAGTATTAATACCGATCAGTAATTGTGTTGTAGCGGTATAACGAGGCACCAACTGAAAAATAATTAACACTGCCAAGACACTGAGCGAAAAGGTCACGCTCATCAATAAACGTTTTCTCAACCAAAGAGTATTAAAAATATTAACCAGTGAAATTTCTGTATTGTCATTTTGCAGCGGTTCGCTGAACATTAGGGATTGATCTTTTGAATTGTACACAGTTTTCTCAGCAGTGTTTATGGTGTGGAATATCAAATCGAAAGCGAATTTAACTATCGCTTATGCTGCTTATAAAATTAAGGCAGAAAGGTAATTTACGCACAAAAGTATGAAGAATACACGAAATTAAAACACCAACAACCCTCCTTACCCATTGAATAAAGAAGATTAGTTAGTTTCGTGTAATTGGCTTGCAAAAATTAAAAAAAACGTTCTTTAATATGAATCACATCGCCAGGCAATACTCTTTCATCCATATCAAGTTTAAGTTCGCGTTTTTGCGGGTCATTCATACGAATAACCATAACATAATCTTCTTTGGCTCGATAAGTATAACCACCGGCTATAGCTACAGCGTTAAGATAGGTCATGCCGTCAACATAAGGATAAGACTTAGGCTGTTTGACTTCACCCAAAATATAAAAGGGGCAATAATTGAGTACTTGCACACTGACACGGGGATTAAGCAAATAATCCGGTTTTAATTTATCAGTAATACCCTGCTCCACTTGCTTTGCGGTTAAATTTTTGGCATTAACATCCCCAATTAACGGCAATGAGATCTGACCAGCACCATTAATGGTGTACTCACCAGATAAATCCTCCTGATTAAACACGGTAATTTTCAACAAATCGCCTGAACCAAGCTGATACTCTTGATTTAATGAGGGAGCTGAATGTTGTTCACTTTGTATTTCGGCAAATAAAGCAGTACAAAAAAACACACTACACAACAATAATAGTCGTGAAAAAAATCTAATACGGTACGGGCTCATCTTTTCTCACAGAAATATCGATAGTTACAAAACAGTGATTTGCTCTCTACAAAAACGTATCTTAAAAATCAACCACTGTACCTTTAAAACTGAGCTCTCAAATTCAACATAACTTGATGCACCTCATAGTTGCTAAGCAAATAGTTAACATCCCGACTTTGGTAAGTATACGACAGCGCAGTAGAAAAATTTCTATTCAACAAATATTTAGCCCCCACCTTGCCACCGTATATTTTGTCATTACGATTTGTAACATTGGGAACAACATGACCTTGATATACTCAGACCGGTCAAATTTGCGGAAAATGAAGAGGGTATAATACTCAAATTTAAACACAAAACCTGACATGATAAAGATCGACTTTACCGAAAAAGCCATTGACGACGTGTATCAACAATTCATGGAGCATC